>JAFDCC010000180.1 GCA_019312985.1 Deltaproteobacteria bacterium | reverse complement strand
CCCGCTCATCTGCCTGCTCGGCTACCTCCTCTACAAGCAGAATTTTAAAGAGATCGTCATGCTGGTGATCATCTTCGGCTGCTGGTATATTTCCGGCACCGAATACATGAACACCCTCATCGTCGATGACGAAATTCAACTTGCCAAAGTTCTGCCCGTCGTCTTCGGGGCCGCCTGCATTCTCGGGATTGTCATCTACATGTATTTCGGCCGCTCCGATTAGCCCTTTCGCTCCGTGCCGGGCCTTTTCCCCATAGCAGGGACTCTCAGCAGCAAGCCCGGATCGTCAGCAGCAACCGTCTGCCCCCGGAAAAGGGGAGGCGGAGCCTCTCCACCGCCGTTACCCTGAATCTTCCTTCCAGCTTCCTGCCTTCCATTTCAGCCAGTTCCCCGGTTGCGCCGGGACCCTTCATCAGTACTATTCTGCCCCCCTCTGCCAGGCAGGGAGCGACGAGTTTCACAAAGGGAACGATACCGGTGAAGGCCCGGCTCGTGACAAAGGAAAAGCTGCGCCCGGCCAGTTCCGGCGTTTTTCCCCCTTCGTCCAGGCGGACATTGAGGATCTCAAGGTTGGTCAGTTCGAGGAGCCGGACAATGTGCTTCAGGAAAAAATAACGATTTTTACGGGGCTCGACGAGAGTGACCCGGAGGTTGGGACAGGCCGCCTTCAGGACCAGGCCCGGAAAACCGGCGCCGGTACCGATGTCGAGGACGGTTTCCCGCTGCCGCGCGGAAGGGGGCAGGAGCGAGAGGAGTGACAGGGAATCGAGAAAGTGGTTTTCCAGGACCTGTTCATCGTCAAGGGTGCGCGCTACCAGGTTGACCTTTTTGTTCCATTTCTGCAGTTCGCCGAAATAGCGGTTCAGGCGGGCCAGGACCGCGGCCTCGTTTTCAATAACAAGCCCCATGGCCAGGATGCCCCGGGCCAGGAATGTTTCTGTGTCAAGGGTTGCAGCCATCTTGATTTTCAGGACCGGTCAGGACATGAATAAGGAGCGTTTCCCGCCGCCGCTCCGGTTTCCCATTCAAACCTTCTTTCCGGTTCGCACAGCCACGGACTGGGCATGAGCCGAGAGCCCCTCGAGGTTGGCCAGGGCCATGATGTGCGGCCCGTCCTCCTGTAATGCCGCGCGGCTGTATGAGATGATGCTGCTTTTCTTCAGAAAGGTCTCCACGCCCAGGGCCGAGGAAAAACGGGCCGTCCCCATGGTGGGCAGCACGTGGTTGGGGCCTGCCAGGTAGTCGCCCGCCGCCTCCGGGGTGTAGTCCCCCAGGAATATGGCGCCGGCGTGCTTGATGGCGGACAGCCAGCTGTCGGGTTTTTCGATCATCAGCTCCAGGTGCTCGGCCGCGATCCTATTGGCCAGGTCAACAGCCTCGGCAAGGTCGGCCGCCACCAGGATGACGCCGCGCTCGGCCAGGGATTTTTCCGCTATCTCCCGCCGGCTCAGGCCGGCAAGCTGTTCTTCAAGCTCGCCGGCCACCGCATCGGCGATGGCTTTACTGGTGGTGACGAGCATGGCCAGGGCCTGGGCGTCATGCTCCGCCTGCGCCAGCATGTCCGCGGCAATAAAGGCGGGCTTTGCCGTATCATCGGCGATGATGAGGACCTCACTCGGCCCGGCCACCATATCGATCCCGACCAGGCCGCTTACCTGCTTCTTGGCCTCCGCCACAAACTGGTTGCCGGGCCCGACAATGACGTCGACGGCGGGAACGGACTCGGTTCCGTATGCCAGGGCGGCGATGGCCCAGCTGCTGCCGAGCTTGTAAACCTGGTCAATGCCAATGGCGCGCGCCGCAACGAGCAGGGCCGGGTGCACCTCACCCCTGTCGTTGGGTGGCGTTACCATAACCCGCTTCTCGACCCCGGCAATGCCGGCGGGAATGCCGTTCATCAGCACAGAGGAGACCAGCGGCGTCTTTCCCCCCCGTCCACCGGGGACATAGAGGCCGGCCGCCGCCACCGGCCGCACAAGCCGGCCGGTGATCACCCCGTCATCACGGGTGAGGGTCCAGGATTTTTCCAGCTCCTGCTCGTGAAAGAACTGCAGCCGCTCGACCGCCAGGGCCAGGGTCTCCCGGAAGGCGCTGTCAACCTCTTCCTCTGCCTTGGCGAACTCCTTCTCCGTCACCTTAAGTTGGCTCAGCCGGAAGTCCGGGGCGTCAAATCTGCGGGTGTATTCCAGCAGGGCCGTATCGCCCCTTTCCCTCACCGCCGCAAGGATCTCCGCAACCACATGGCTGCAGTCCGTGCCGCTTTCCCGGTAGCGGTGGAGAATCTGCCGGATTGATTCCCGTCCTGCTTCCGTCGCTGTTCTGACTGGTGTTACTATCATGGTTCACCTCTGCTCTGAAGCATCCTCCTCCCGGAAGTTCTGGGCCGTGGGGTAGCGCCGTCCGTAGCCGAAGGCCTTGGAGGTGATCTTCAACCCGGGCGGGGCCTGCTTGCGTTTGTATTCGTTTATTCTTATCCGCCGCACGACGTCAGCCACAATCTTCCTGTCAAACCCCATGGCCGCTATCTCGGCAACGGAGCGGTTCTCCTCCAGGTACGCCTTAAGGATCGGGTCCAGAATTTCATAGGGGGGCAGGTCGTCCTGGTCCCGCTGTTCCGGCGCCAGCTCGGCCGAGGGGGGTTTTTCAATGATACGGACCGGGATCACCTCTCTTTCCCGGTTGATATAGGCCGCCAGTTCGTAGACCAGGAGCTTCGGCACGTCGGATATCACCGCCAGGCCGCCGCTCATGTCGCCGTAAAGGGTGCAGTAGCCCACCGCCGTCTCTGACTTGTTTCCCGTGGAGAGCAGCAGGAAACCGAACTGGTTGGAGAGGGCCATGAGCAGATTGCCGCGGATGCGCGCCTGCATGTTCTGCTCCGTAACCGGGACTTTTCCGGCCGACCCGGCGGCCGGCACCGGGAAGACCGGGGCCAGGCTCTCCTTCAGGGCGTCAAGCACCGGGGAAATCCCGATGGTTTCGAATCGGCAGCGAAGGTTTGCTGCCAGCTGCCGGGCATCCTCAACGCTTGCCGCCGAGGTGTAGGGCGACGGCATGGAAACGCCGAGGACATTTTCCGGGCCGAAAGCCTCGCAGGCAACGGCGCAGGTGACAGCCGAATCTATGCCGCCGGAAAGCCCCACGACCCCCCTGGAAAAACCGCACTTGGCGCCGTAGTCCTTAACCCCCATCACCAGGGCCTCCAGGATCGTTGCCGCCTCCGGTCGCTCTCCTGTCTCTTCTCCGGGAAACGTTTCCGGTACGCCACCGCCATCCCTGTCCAGGTCGGCCGTATCCACGACCACCATGTCCTCATCAAACCGTTCCGCCCGGGAGACTATCCTGCCCCTGGCGTCCATGGCCATGGACCAGCCGTCAAAGAGGAGCGAGTCCTGGCCGCCCACCTGGTTGACGTACAACAGGGGAATGTTGTTGCTGGTGCAGACCCTGGTAAAGATCTTCTGCTTCACCGCTTCCTTGTCCACCTGGAAGGGTGAGGCCGAGATGTTGACGAGCAGGTCAAGGGGGCTGCCCCCCTCCTGCTGTCTGGCGACGAGGTCGTGCACCGGGTCGCTGGCATAAAGCTGCTGCGGAAAGGAACCCTTGTCGTTCCAGATATCCTCGCACACCGTGATTCCGAGGGTCAACCCCTTGTAGCGGCACGTTTCGCTCCGGCCTCCCGGCTCGAAATAGCGGGCCTCGTCAAAAACGTCATAGGTGGGGAGGAGCCTTTTGCGGGCGGTGAAGATGATCTTGCCCTCGGCGATGAGGCTGGCGCTGTTGTGCAGGGGTTTGCCTGTCCTGTCTGTATGTTTTTCAAGGTGGCCGCAGATGATGCCGATGCCCGCCACTTCGCTGACAAGCCGCTGCAGGGCCCTGTCGTGCGCTTCCAGAAAGGCTGGCCGCTCCAGAAGATCCTGTGGCGGGTAGCCGCAGAGGGCAAGCTCCGGAAAGACGGCGAGGCCGCACCCTTTTTCCCGGGCCCTTTCGGCCATGGCGAGTATTTTGGCACAGTTGTGCGCAAAGTCCCCGATGACCGGGTTTATCTGCACCAGAGCGATCTTCATTATCCCAGCAGTAGCAGTCCCATTAAAGGTTTAAGGCATGGCAATCCGCGGTCAGGTCCGTATCATATACCCAGCCTTGGCCAATTGCAATTGGCAAAACGGTTCTAATGACACAAGCCCCTTGCCTCTTCCTGCCCTGGTAAGAAAAAAGGGACAGGCTTAACGCCTGTCCCTTGTAATATTTTGGTGCCGGAGGTCGGAATCGAACCGACACGGGGTCGCCCCCGCGGGATTTTGAGTCCCGTGCGTCTACCAGTTTCACCACTCCGGCAATCTGTGTGTTTCCTCTGCCGCAACCGCGGATAGAAAATGCGGCGACAAAGGAGGCCATTATACATGCATGGATACTATTCGCAAATGATTTTTTAATCCCTCCCTGCAAACAAACGGCACAAATACACGCGTGCATGTCGTACCGGTATGCAACATGCCAAGAAAGGATGG
>JAFDCC010000179.1 GCA_019312985.1 Deltaproteobacteria bacterium | reverse complement strand
TGACCTTCTTTTTCACTGCAAAATAGGGGTCAGGCCACGCCTTTACTGCGGCTTTGCTGTTTCACTTTTTTGGAGCAAAACCATGGCCTGCCCCCTATTTTTTCATTTTGCACGCCTATGACAACCTCATTGCCCCAGAAGTTCATTCTCCGGCCCCTAGCGGCAGTTGAGCATCATTTCGTTCAGTCTCTCAGCCTGCAGGCAGAAGGCCTCCATGCGCGCCTCAATGAGTTGGGGAAAAGGGTTCCCGTCGGTTTCAATAGCAATAAAGGGGAATTTGCGGTCCCTTGAGAGAATAGACAGTAATCGGGGATCCACACCATTATGGCGCATTGCTTTTTTCTCTGTTGTGGTGAATTTTTCATTGAGCACCGCCTCGGCAACTCTTGACGGCATGCAACCAAAAGGGCCTATGGAAATAATGCCGCAGGATGGATGCAGGATATCGTGGAAAGCTGAACCGACAGTAAGTATCGTTTCCACGGTTAAGCGGGTGGAAATATATTTTTTTCCTGCGTCAATGACCGGTTCCACCGGAGCCCTTGAGCCATCGTAAAAGAACAAGCCGGAAGGGGCGAGTCTCCTGCGGATTGTCCAGTCGAAGTATTTCTTTATAGTCTCCCTAATGCCAAAACCCCTTGTACGAACGTTTTGGATATTATTCTTGATGAGCCAGTCGATAAACTTCATGTATTCGGTCACCGCTGCTGTGCGCAGAATGATTCCCCGGTCGGCGAAACGTTCGATAATGTTCTGCAGGGATATCGGGTCATGGCGGACGTACATTTCACCGATCAGGGAAATTTTCGGGATCTGCTCGAAAGGTTTCTTCAGTTTTATCTGTCCCAGTTCCGCTGCGCTTTTGGAAAGCTGGGCCGCAAGGATTGGCCATCTCAGACCAATAACATTCTTAATAAGCTGATATTGTTCATGAAAAATTTCCAGGCCGGACTCCCTGTCCTCGGCCCCGGCCAGGACCGTGGCCCACATCTCATCAAACAGGTCACCGATTACAATGGCCCGCCATGCCGCCCGCATGAAACTGTTGCCAAGAAGGCAGTAGCCGTTTACCGAGGAAGGCGTGTAATTGGCAACATCCGGGATCTGCAGTTTTTCTATGACCCCCTTTGTGTACACGTGGTACTGTCCTAACCGGCATGGTCCTCCAGAATTTGCCATGAAATAGAGCAGCACATCGTCATGATCTTTTTTTTCAACATAATTAAGCAATGAGCCGAGTGTCGCCTGCAAAGGCAAACATTCCTTGCAGGAGGCATGGCCGCGCCCTAATTTCAGTACATCTTCGTCGGCAGGCTGTAAGACCTCGGCCTTAATGCCTGTTCTTTTAAAGGCTTCAGCCAAAAGCGGCGTGCCATAGCGGCTCATGGCTGGAATCAGGATTCTCACTCCCCGGTCGGTCAGTGGCAGCCAGCGATCATCCGAGGTCCGCACTCCTGTTATGCCGTTTTTCTCTTCAATAAATGCCGCCCGGAAATTTGTTGTCGGGGAAAGAGTTGCCGACTGTTTTTTCTGAATTTCCCTGTAATAGGAAACGACATCAAGAAACGCCTCTATTCTGGTCTCCAGGCCTGCATCAGCCGTATGACTGTCAAGTTCAAGGGTCAGTGACGGCTTGCGCCCCATGATATCCCTGAAATAACTGATAAGAAAAGAGTCAGGCCCGCAGGAGAAATTTGTTATGTAGGCGCCGAAGAGTTGCGGATGTTTTTTTACAAAACGGGCACCTTTAAGAATTATCTGCCCCATGGCCCAATACATATTGTTGCCATCAGCCAGTTTTTCGTTCCAGTAGGGAAGCATGTCAAAAGGGATAATGGTGATATCGCGGCTGGCGAATTTGGCCGGGATGCCCTTATTGGCAACCGAGACAAAACTGTTGTACGGCCGGCCAAAGAGAACAACGCCGAACTTTTCCGGATCCTGCTCGATGGCAGCCAGCCCCTGTTGACCGATCGCTCTTATGTCCTCGGCAAATTCCTTCTGCGCGGCTGCCGCCGCTTCCAAAGCCTTATCCACTTTGCCCGTGTCAGCATTCAATTTCTGCGCAATTTTAATGAAGGCTTGCCGGTCCTCAAAATGACTTTTTGAGAAATCAAGTTCCTGGTAGATAACTTTACTGTTGTCCGCAAAAGCAGGAAAAGCGGTGCGCAGATAATAGGGTTCACTCTGGACCAGCACACAGGCACAGCTTTCATGGTCAGGTTTTTCAATGGACAATCCTGCAAAATGGGGCAGGTATATGAAGTCGGGGTTGGCCTCGAGAAGCTTTGGCGCGTAGTTATGGGCGATTTCTACCGGATAGCAGAAAGGGGCTCCCTGCTGGTCAGCACCTTTCGGATCCTGTTGTGACGGTATTACGAGGCGAAATCCCAGTTCTGCGAAAAAAAGATTGAAAAAGGGAAAATAGGTGTTCAGCAGAAAGGAGCGATTCATGCCCACCGTTGGTCTCGTATCATTTGGGTCATTGGGTGCGAGGTCTCTGAAAACGCGCTGTTCGCGCTTGATAACCAGGTTATGATCAAAGGTCTCCACCTTGCGGTTGTGAATAAGGTTATCATAGCGATTGCAAATACCGCCGAAAGGGTAGACCTTGCCGTCTATCTTTATACGTGAAATCTCACAGCCCCGGTCACAATCTTTTCCGCCCCCGCATTTGAAGGGTTTGCCATATTCAACTTCGCGCTTGATCAAGTCCTGCAAATCATACTGCTGCGATTTAAGTAAACCCTGTTCCATCCGGCGTTCAACTTCAAGGGCTACGCCAAAAGCACCCATGAGCCCTGCATCGGCGGGAACCACCACTTTTTTTCCGGTGAGTCCTGCCAGGGCCGCCGGAACGGCCTTGTTGTAGCAGACACCGCCCTGAACAAAAACTTTCTGCCCAACCGGCCTGCTTCCCTTGACGCGGTTGCAGTAGTTCATCCCTATGGAGTACACCAGGCCGGCCACAATGTCCTCCAGGGGGACATTTTCCTGGACTGCCCGCTTGATGTCTGACCCGATAAAAGCAGCACACTGGTCATTAAAGTTCGGCGGAGCCTGGGCTTTAATTGCAGTGTCGCCGATTTCGGTCACATCAAGGCCAAGGCTCTCTTTGGCCGCTTCTTCCAGAAAAGAGCCGGTTCCTGCGCTGCAGGCTTCGTTCATCGCATAGTCGCTGGGTACGCCATTGGTGATATAGGTATACTTGGCGTCCTGGCCGCCGATCTCGAATATT
Source organism: Deltaproteobacteria bacterium (assembly GCA_019312985.1). Lineage (GTDB taxonomy): Bacteria > Desulfobacterota > Desulfobulbia > Desulfobulbales > BM004 > BM004. The sequence goes on along the minus strand of JAFDCC010000179.1, from coordinate 1,630 downwards.
GTGTCAACTTCCGGGTCAAAATAAACCGCAGCCGCAGCGTGGGCCACAATCTCGTTTATCACACCATCGGTCAGGGCATGTAATCCGGCAATCTGCCGGCCCGAACCGGTAACCCCAAGACCTTCAATGGACACAGGGGCCTCCAGCTGCTTCGCCAGACATTCATAAACCTTTCTGGAAGCGCCGACCGGGTCGCCACTGGTCCGCAAATATTCGGCCGCGACAATTGACTTGTCACGGCGCCGCATTAATACACCCTTTGTAGTGGTCGAGCCGACATCCAGACCGAGAATTACCGAATCTCCCGCATTGGCGACACCTCGTTCCTGGTGCTTGAAATCAACAAGCTTCTCGTAGATGGCAAGAGGTTCGAGCAATGCCAGGCCTTTATTGCGCCTGACAAATATATTTTCAAGCGACTGAAATGGTTTTGTTTCGTTATCAAGGCCACAGAGAGCAGCGCCCAGGGCCTCAAAGATAAGCGCCTGTTCGGGGATGTAGAGATCCGTGACGGCATCCTGCAGATAGTGAACCATTGCCTGATTAGCGGCACATCCCCCAACCAGCATCACCGAATTATTGGGAAGTTTTTTGAGCAGTTCGAGAATTTTCCCAGACATCATGCCGGACAATCCCGCCACGACACGGTCTTTTGAAATTCCCTTGTTCAGAGCATGCGTGCAATCGCTTTTACAGAAAACAGAACACCGGCCGGAAACCTTATACGGATTTTCCGGCAATTCCATCTCACCCACCTCTTCCAGAGAGATGGACATGCGTCCCAGCTGTTGCAGAAAAAATTCACCGGTGCCGGAAGCGCACTTGTTTCCGGTATGAATCTCATCCACCCGGCCGTCGGCATCGAGATGGTACACTATCGTGGTCTCGCCACCAGCACTAATAACGACTCTGTAAGGATGGTCCGCAGGTAAAATAAAAGAAGCCGCGAGTTCAACTGCCTCCGGTTCGGCAATAGAAGAGAAATTGAGAGTATTCCTGAACTTGCGGCCGGTTACTGCTATTTTGAATTCATGAATATTCTTGATTTTTTCCAGCAGTTCGCGAAGAACTCTCTTGGGATTGCCGTCATGGGCTTTGGTGTCGGAGAAAATAATTTCAGTATCCGTTCCGGATCTATCCAACCCGACGACAGAGATTGTTGATGCGCCGGCACATATACCAAGTGATTTCATCAGATTTACAGGTCTTTAAATTTCAATATTGAAATCACATAATAGACTCAGAATGACAAATATTATGTAACCCTTAATTTAAAATTAAATTGTAACTTTCTAACATGCTGACTGTAAAGAATAAAGTAAATCCTTTGCCAGTATGTAAAAATAAAGACCGCCCCGTCCCATACGCCATTTTCGGGTACAATTTCAGCTTCAGATTGCTGGATTAACGTTGTTTTATCGGAATTTTTGCGATGTTCATGTTTATTATTTGAGCAGCTCAATTTTTTGTTGATAGTGTGCCCGGATATACACTATTTATGTAATTACCAAGACATGCCGGGGGCAGTTTCAAAGAAGCGTTCCGAATTTTGGCGCAGGCTTACAAAGCGATCACCTGTCACCTCTTTCAACATTGGAGGCAAACCCCATGCTCACGACACTGCCACAAT
>JAFDCC010000178.1 GCA_019312985.1 Deltaproteobacteria bacterium | reverse complement strand
GTGCACCCGCCGCGACATCCTGTTGGACACGCTGCTCCAGCTTGGCCTGATATTTTCCGGCGAGTTCCTTCTGGCTCCTGCGCTTACGCCCGCGCCACTGCACTTTCCCTTGCGGTTGAAGGACTTGCGCTGCAGACGGATCCACTGGGACCGGAAAACAAGCTGATCTTTGTTTCCGGCCCCCTGGTCGGTACCGGCGCGGTCACGGGGGCCTCCTGCAATATCATCACCAAATCGTCGCTCACCAACACTCTGGCCTGCGCCAAGATGCGCGGTCATTTCGGCGCTGAATTGAAATTTGCCGGGTTTGACATGGTCATCATAGAGGGGCGCGCCGAGGCGCCCGTGATCGTCTCAATTGCCGATGACAAGATCAAGCTGGTCCCGGCCCTGGAGTACTGGGGCCGCTCCACCGTTGAAACGGAAGATCTTTTCAAAAAAAATATCGGTGACCAGTGGAGCAGCCGCGAAACATTTCTTGCTGCCATCGGCCCTGCCGGCGAGCGGCTTTTACCCCTGGCCAACATTGTCAATGACCGTTTTCTGTCCGTTGGAGGCGGCGGGATCGGTGCGGTAATGGGCTCAAAAAATCTCAAGGCCCTGGCGGTCAAGGGTCAGCATTCCCTGCAGGTGGCTGACGGCAAACGTTTTGTGCAGGTAATCAACACCCTCATCAACAAGCTCAACAGCGCCCCCCTGACGTCACAGTCCCTGTCCAAGTGGGGGACAGCATTTCTTGTCGGGCTCTGTTCCCAGAAGGGAATTCTGCCGCAGCTCAATTTTCGCGGCAACACTCTTTCCTTAAAAAACATAGGTACCGATGCCCTGAATTCTGCCTTTGTCATCAGAAGCCGCTCCTGCTTCTCCTGCCCGGTGGGCTGCATCAAAAAAACCGATGTCAGGCACCCGGCATATGAAGGGCGGGGGATGGTCCCGACTTACCTGGCCATCGGTTCGCTGGGAGTCAACTGCGGCATCAATGACCTGGAGGTCATCGGCATGGCCAACATGCTCTGCGCCGAGATGGGGCTCGATCCGGTGACAACCGGGGGAACCCTGGCAACGGCCATGGATCTCGTTGAACAGAAATCCCTTACCCCTGAAGAGTTGAAGGTCGACCTCAGCTTCGGCAACGGCAAAGCAATGCTCGAGGCCATCCGCCTCATGTCGACCAAAAACGGGCACGCCAGGCGGCTGGGTCAGGGCGGCAGGGCCCTTGCAGAGTCCTTTGAAAGGCCGGACCTGTTCATGGGCGTCAAGGGGATGTCGCTGGCGCCGTTCGACCCCCGGGCCATCCAGGGTCTCGGCCTCCATTTTGCCACCTGCAACTACGGCCCTCACCACCTCTTCGGCAATACCTTCATCGACGAGCTCCTCAATGTCCATGAGAAGATCGATCCCTGGGAAGTCGAGGGCAAACCGCAGCTGGTGAAGAATTATCAGGATACCACAGCGGTGATGGACTCCCTCGGCCTCTGCAGCTGGCCGCTGATGGGCCTGAAATTCAAGAACTACGTTCCAATGACAAACAGCTGCCTCGGCACCTCCTACAGTGCTGATGACCTTCTCGCAATCGGTGAGCGGATCTGGAACAAAGAGCGTTTGTTCAACATTGGCGCAGGCCTTGGTGCGGCGCAGGACACCCTGCCTGACCGTATGACCCGGGAACCCATTGCTGACGGCCCGGCAGAGGGACAGGTAAGCCGTGTTCCGGAAATGCGCCCTGAATACTACAGTCTCAGGGGTTGGAATGATGGCGGGGAGCCCCTGCCTGAAACCCTGAAGAGGCTCGGATTGGAGAAATAGCAGATGGCCAGGATAAAGATCGACCACAGCAAGTGTACCGGCTGCAGGCACTGCGAAATTGCCTGCTCCCTGAATCATGTCGAAAATACCGCAAACCCCAGACGTGCCCGGATACGGATCCTGCGGGACGACAACCGCTACTACCCGGTGATTGCCGGACCATTTGTCGACGCGGCCTGCACCTCGAAGCTGTTCGTTGAGGTTGACGGGCACAGGTACGACATGTGTGCGGTCTGCAGGGCATCCTGCCCGGAAAAACCCTATTTCATCGAGGCCGAAACCGGCATTCCGCTGAAGTGCGACTTCTGCGGCATACCACCGAGCCCGTCCTGCGTCCGCTGGTGCAACAGCGGCGCCCTGGAACTGGTCGAGGACTGAGCGTAGCGCCGGATAACTATAACGAGATTTTTTTGCACTGATGAGCGATACCATCCAAGAAAAAACCGTCGGCTCCGTTATGGTCGTTGGCGGTGGGATTGCCGGGATCCAGGCAGCAATGGACCTTGCCGATACCGGCTTTCTTGTCTACCTGGTGGAGCAGTCTGCCGCCATCGGCGGCACCATGGCCGGCCTGGACAAGACCTTTCCCACCAACGACTGCGCCATCTGAATACTGGCGCCGAAGCTGGTAGAGGCCGGTCGGTCTCCCAACATCAGGATCATCACCAGGGCGGAAGTCCGGGAAGTGGAGGGCCGGGCCGGTGATTTCCGCGTCAAGGTCCTGCAGCAGCCGCGCTAT
>JAFDCC010000177.1 GCA_019312985.1 Deltaproteobacteria bacterium | reverse complement strand
CATGGAATGCCATGAGGAGATGCTGAAACATCATGCCAATCTCAGTCTCTTTTTGGAGAGCCTGTTTCGCCGGGAGCATTTTGAGCGGGGCCACCTCGTCCTGCGGCCTAAGCTCTGCCGGGTGGAAAAGGAGATCATTCTGCCGCAGCTGGAACAGTACAGGAGCCGTCTGAAGGCAAACAACATCGCCATTGCCCGGCCCCAGGGCATGGACGAGGAGGAGATTTCCATCATGGTCGACAAGGGGCTGCTGGCACAGGTCTATGCCAACCTGTTTTCCAATGCCGTTAAGTATACCGAAGAAATTATTGACGAGATGAATAACACCAGAAAGGTTATGGCCTATGGCCGGGAAATAATCGAGGATTACTTCGGGCCCTACCAGCGGGGCGCCAAGTTCAACGTATTCACCACCGGGCAACACCTGCCGCCCCATGAGGTGGACATTCTTTTCTCAGAAGGGTTCCGGGGGGGAAACACCGGCACCAAGCCGGGAACCGGGCACGGCCTCCACTTTATCAAGCATGTTATCGAACTGCATGGCGGAAAAGTGGGCTACGAGGCAACCCGCCAGGGCAATAACTTTTACTTTGTCATCCCCCTGCCGACCATAAAGTTCATGCGGCCATGGCCCGAGCAGCTGGAAAATTATGGAAAAAAATAGGGGTATGCCGCCGCAACCGCTTACCGATCAGCCCTCTCCGATTTTCCGGCGGCAGGCTTTTCCGCAAATCTCAGAAAACCATCCTGCCTGGTTTTGAAAAACTGACCTGACGACCCCACCATGTTTCCTCTCAAGGACAATATTCCGGCCCGGACCTTCCCCGTTGTCAATATCGGGCTGATAGCGGTCAACACGGCCTTTTTTCTCTACCAGCTTTCCCACGGCCCTCTGGGAGGCGAGCTCATCTTCGACCTGGGCTTTATCCCGGCCCGTTTTTTCAGCCAGAACAGTGGCAACTTGCTTCCCATCGCCGGCCTTCTGCCGGTTTTCAGCTCCATGTTCCTCCATGCCAACCTGCTGCACCTCGTGTCCAACATGTGGATGCTCTGGATTTTCGGTGACAATGTGGAGGACTGCATGGGCCATGGCCGCTACCTCCTTTTTTTTCTGCTCTGCGGCATCGCCTCTGTTGCGGCCCAGTCTCTCGCCCATCCAGAATCGACCATCCCGATGGTCGGCGCCAGCGGTGCAATTTCAGGCGTTCTCGGCGCCTACTTTCTCACCTATCCCCATGCCCGGATACTGACCCTTCTGCCGATTTTCATCCTCATATACCTGGTTGAACTGCCGGCCTACTTTTTTCTCGGTTTCTGGTTCCTTATCCAGTTTATCCAGGGGTCGCTCTCTTCGTTGAACGGAGCAGGGAGCCACAGCGGCGGGGTTGCCTGGTGGGCCCATGTCGGAGGCTTTGCGGCCGGCGTTGTGCTGCTCTATCTTTTCCGCTGCAAGGACTGGCAGCGGCCGGCGGTGCAGGCCGGAAAAAAAATCAGGCCTCTGGGCAAAAGGTGAGGCAATCCTTGGCTGCAAGAGAGAAAAGAAAACCGGAGCTGCTTGCCCCTGCCGGCACTCTTCCTGTTTTTGAACAGGCAATAGAAGCCGGGGCCGATGCCGTCTATATCGGGGCGCCGGCTTTACATGCCAGGGCCCTGGCAAAGGATTTTTCCCTGGCGGAAATCGCCGCCATGATCGAATTTTCCCGCAGCAGGGGGGTGAAGCTCTACCTGGCAGCAAACAGTCTCCTGAAGGAGCGTGAGATTCCCCGTGCCGTGAAAACCCTTGCCATGCTCGCGGCGCTGCAGCCCGATGCCCTGATAATCCAGGATCTCGGTATCTACCACCTCTGCCGGAAGTATTTCCCGCAGCTGCCGCTTCATGCCTCCACCCTGCTCGGGGCCCATAACTCCCTGGCAGTCAGGCAGTTTGAGAATATGGGTTTCAAGCGGGTCGTTCTGGCGCGGGAACTGACGCTGCGGGAGATCAGCGCCATAGCGGCTCAGACCGGTGTGGAACTGGAGACCTTTATCCACGGTGCCCTTTGCTTCAGCTACTCCGGCCTGTGCCTTTTCAGCAGTTACCTCGGCGGCAAAAGCGGCCTCCGCGGCCGCTGTGTTCAGCCCTGCAGACGACGTTACAGCTGGAGTGAAAAAGGGCAGCAGCCCGGTTATTTCTTTTCCATGAATGACCTGCAAGCCGTTGCATCTGTCCACAAGCTCACCGGGGCGGGGGTGGGCTCCTTCAAGATCGAGGGGCGGCTGCGCAGTGCCCACTACGTTGCATCGGTTGTCAGGGCCTACCGCAAGGTCATTGACGCCCCGGCGGGTGACACCACCGCTCTCCAGGATGCAGGAGAGCTCCTGGCGCAGGCCATGGGCAGAAAAACCGGCACCGGCTATTTCAGCAGCCCCGCCCCAAAGGATCTTATTGCGCCGTACCATTCCGGCAATATCGGCACCTTCCTGGGACGGGCAGGCCGGGTTTCGCAACAGGGCAGAATAACGCTGCACCTCAGGCAGCCGCTGCAGACCGGTGACCGGTTACGCCTGCACCAGGAGGAGACAGGGGAAAGGGTTGCCTTTACCCTGCGCATCATGACCCAGAAGAGCCGGAAAGTTTCACAGGCCGTGCCGGGCGACCGCGTCACGGTGGGAATTCCCGCCGCGGTAAAAAAAGGCGACAGCCTCTTTAAAGTGGACAGCCGCGCGGCGCGGGCAGCTGAAAAAAAGCAGTCAACCCTTGAGCCGGAAAGCTTCAGTCAAACGGTAAGTCAACTGCAGAGCCGCTTGCGACATAACATTGCTGCAATCCTGGGGGAGTTGGCCGCCGCCCCACGGAGAAAAAAGGGTGGAACTGCTGCCGGTAAAAAAGCAGGGGGCCGGCGGCAGCCCGAGCTGCCTCTTTACTGGAAGGTAGATGATCTGCGCCTTCTCAAGAGCCGCTTACCGGTGATACCGGAGCTGTTTCTCGTGGAGCTGAGCAAAAAAACCTTTGCTGATTTTCAGCGTCTGCAGAAACCGCTCAAAAAAGTTCAGCACAAAATAGCCTGGTGTCTGCCGCCGGTCATGCTGGAAGGGGAGCTCGATTTCTTCCGGAAAACCATTGAAACGCTCCTGAAGAAGAGGTTTCTCACCTGGCAGATCGCCCATGTCGGCCAGCAGCTCCTCTTTCCTGGAAATAAGGGGATGAACCTGCTCGGTGACTACACCGTCAATGTCCTTAACTCGGCGGCACTGCCGGTCCTGGCGTCTCTCAGGCTGCAGAGAACCCAGGCGGCCATTGAAATTGACCGGGAGAGCCTTGCCGGCCTGGCAGGCAGCCCGGGAGCCGTTCATGGCCCAATCAGCCTGGGGATGACAGTCTACGGCACGCCCCCCCTTTTTACGGCAAGGCCCATGCTGCCCCATTTTCACTATAACCAACCCTTTACCAGCCCGAAGGGCGAAGTGTTTACGCTGCGCAAGGCCTATAACTCCACGGTGGCCCTGGCGGAAAAACCGTTCTCTTTTTTATCCCGCCTGCCTGAATTGGTCCGCCTGGGCGTGCAGTACGGTGTTATAGACCTGTGCCACCGCAAAATCGAGCAGGGGGAGATTGAGGCGATAGGACGGGAGCTTGCCGGCAGATCCTCGAGGAAAAAACTTTCCACCTTTAATTACCTCGGCACCCTGCAGTGAGGCAATTACGGCTGCCGTTGTCAATAACCCTTTGTCCTGCCCGGCCAGATCATGGTGTGCAGCTGGAGCCTCAGGCGCACCGGCAGCCGGTCGGCCAGTATCCATGCGGCCAGGGTTGCCGCCGGCAGCTTGGTCATCACGGGCGAGAATGTAACGGTTGTCTGTTCATTGATGCTGTGGCGGGCGAGAAGTGCGGCGGCCCAGTCGTAATCGTCGCGGGAGGAGAGGACGAATTTGACCTCGTCCCGCCGCCCCAGCAGCCCCAGGTTGTCGATAACCATTTTTTTATGCATGCCGCTGCCGGGACACTTCATGTCGACGATCCTGACAACCCCTGCAGGCACCCTCTCCAGGCTGAAACTGCCGTTTGTTTCAAGGAGCACAGTCCTGTTCGCGGCCAAAAGCTCGTCGAAAAGGGGGTAAACCCCCTCCTGCAGCAGGGGCTCGCCGCCGGTTACCTCCAACATGACGCCGGGATAGGGTTCCAGGGCGGCAAGGATGCCGGAAATGGAATAGGAGCAACTTTCCCCCTCATAAGCATAACGGGTGTCACAGTAGGAGCAGCGCAGGTTGCAACCGGCAAGGCGGATAAAAAAACAGGGGTAGCCGGCATAGGAGGACTCTCCCTGGATGCTGTAAAAAAGCTCGCAGATTTCTAGCAGCGCATCAGGAACCAAAATATGTTACACCGGAGTTGTCGGTTTCGCATACGGTGACAGAGTGAACGTTGCAGCGGTCCGAAGCGATCTCCTGCTGCACCTCTCTGAAAATGAAGACGGCAATGTTTTCCGAGGAGGGGTTGATTGTCTGGAAATTCTTATGCTCGTTGAGATTATGGTGGTCAAGGCTGTTAAGCACCTTGTTGACGGCCTCCTTGACCGTCCTGAAATCTATTCCCATGCCGAGACTGTCCAGTTTCGTCGCCCTGACCGTGAGTTCGACCTTCCAGTTGTGGCCATGGGGCCTTTCGCAGTTGCCCGGGTAATCCCGTAAATGGTGGCCGGCCGAAAAATGACTTTTAAT
>JAFDCC010000176.1 GCA_019312985.1 Deltaproteobacteria bacterium | reverse complement strand
CTTAAAGACTTAGGCCCCGAGCCCCTCGGCCCGGACTTCACCGCCGCATACCTTGCAAAGTGCGCCGCCGGCAGGGAGAGGCCGCTCAAGAATTTCCTCATGGACAGCAGGGTGGTGGTCGGCATTGGCAACATCTATGCCTGCGAGATCCTCTTCCACGCCTCTATCAGCCCGCAGAAAAAGGTTGGCAGGTTGAGCCGGCGGCAATGGCAGCAGGTGGTGCAGAGCTGCCGGCATGTCCTGGCACGGGCCATTGCCAGCGGCGGCACGACCATAAGCGACTTTGTCAATGAAAGCGGCAAAAGCGGTTACTTTCAGCTCGAGCTCCAGGTTTACGGCAGGCAGGGGGAGGCCTGCAGCAATTGTTCCGGGACCATTGCCAGAAAAGTCATGGCGGGCCGGGCCACATTTTTCTGCCCCCGCTGCCAGAAATAAACCGCAGGCTGCAGCAGTTCCACCCTTTCCGTTTCTCCTGCAGCAGGGCGGCTGCTTCCCATAATTCCGGGCAGGAAATTGCGGCAGTGTCTCTCCCCGGCCGATAAAACCCAAATCCCCACGCCGCCGAATTTCCAGGATCCTGTGCATTTTTTTCTTTAATCTTTTGGTGTGGACCTATACACTTACAACCACTGGTATTTACAGAACATCTGCTGTCAAAACAGCTTTCGGGCTGTAGGGTGCAGGAAACAACCATGTTTTCCTCGAAGGAGTGAACTGTATGATTTCAACAGAGCTTGTGTCTGTTCTGCTTGTTTTCCCGGCCTGTATTTTCATGCTGGCCTCCCTGGTAAAGTGCATCGGCATGGGCAAGGGGCTCCCGGATGTCCTCAGGCCCAAGTGGTTTGCCATGACCGTCCTTATCCTCTTCTTCATGGCAGCCTACCTCGGTTTTTTTGCCCTGCAGCTGCTGCGTGTCCCTTTCCCGCTGGAACTGCTCACCAGCACCGTATTTTTCTGGGGTGCGGTTTTTGTTTTTCTGGTCTTGCGGCTTACCACCGTTACCATCCGGAAGTTCCAGGAAAGCAAGGAGCGTATCGGCAGGGTCAACGAATTGCTGACTGCCAAGAATACCGAGCTTGAAACAGAGGTGGCGGCCCGCGCCAAGGCTGAAAAGATGGCGCAGGTCAGGCTGCAGCAGCTTGCCACCCTCCACACCATTGACATGATGATCACCTCCAACCTGGACCTGAAGATGACCATGGTCGTCTTTCTGGAGCAGATCGTGCCGCAGCTCCATGTTGACGCCGCCGCCATCCTGCTCCTGAACCCCCATTTCCAGACCCTTGAGTACGGTGCCGGTATCGGCTTCAAGACGAACCTCATCCAGGAAACGAAGGTGAGGCTCGGGGACGGGCCGGCCGGGATGGCGGCCCTGGAAAGGGGGATCATCCAGGTGGAGGACTTTGACAAATCAGAGATTGAATTTACCCGCAAGGCACTCATTGAGGAGGAAAAATTTCGCAGCTACTGTGCCATTCCGCTCATAGCCAAGGGCCAGGTTAAGGGGGTGCTGGAAATTTTTCAGGGTAACAAGCCCATGCCGTCCCTGGAACTCTTCGAATATCTCCAGGCCCTTGCCGCCCAGGCCGCCATCGCCATTGATAATGCCAACCTGTTCAATGAGCTTCAGAGTTCCCATGCCGAACTCGTCATCGCCTACGATTCGACCATCGAAAGCTGGGGCAAGGCCCTTAACCTGCGGGATGAGGAAACGGAAGACCACACGCAGCGCGTCACCGAAATGACCCTGCATATTCTCCGCATCTACGGCATGGACGAAAAGGAGCTTGTCCACGTGCGCCGCGGAGCGCTTCTTCATGATATCGGCAAGATGGGGGTGCCGGACTCCATCCTCCTCAAGAAGGGAGAGTTGACCCCCGAGGAGACAAAGATCATGCAGCAGCACCCGCTCAACGCCTTTGATATCCTCATGCCCATCGTCTACCTCCGGCCTGCCCTCGACATCCCATACTGCCACCATGAGAGATGGGACGGCACCGGTTACCCGCGCGGCCTCAAAGGTGAAAAGATTCCGCTTGCTGCCAGGGTTTTTGCCCTGGCCGACACCTGGGATGCGCTGATCTCGGCGAGGCGGTACCGTGAGGCGTGGCCCCGGGAAAAGGTGGTGGAGTATATCCGCTCCCGGGCCGGGAGCCGTTTTGACCCGAACCTGGTGGAGCTTTTTCTCGCCAATATTTAGCCGGAAAGCTTTCTGTCCCTGCCTGGTTGCCGCAACTGCGGCCGGCAGGATGCGTAACTGCCGACGACAGTATGCCTGCTGCTTCGCTGAAAATCAGAAGGAACTAGAGGAAAGGAGAAGTGGCGCCCCCGGCATGAATCGAACATGCGACACCAGGATTAGGAATCCTGTGCTCTATCCCCTGAGCTACGGGGGCAACACCCTGTGAACAGAGCGCGGCAGGGGGCTGGGCCAGGCCGTTGCGGTGCACTTTTGCAGCCTCAGCGCCCCTTGCCGGAACGTCTCTTCAGAGAAGACAAATTGATAGTCTAAAACCGCTATATTTTCAAGTGAAAAGGTCGTGCCCAACAGGGATTTTGCCGGCTTGTGGTGCGCGGTTCTCTGCAATCGCTATTGCAGCCCCGGAAAATTGAACCGGCATGTACGGTTTTTTGAACATTTTCCGACGAAAAACCATAACTGTTCGGAAAAACAATCAGTTTTTTATGCCACTCCTAACACATTGTGGCACTTGAAAACCGCGCCTGCAATTGAGTATAATCACGCCGGTACATTTTGTGGTTAAGTCTCCCCGGCTGAAACGCTTCTCTCCATGGAGTAGACCTGGAAGATCCTGTTGTAATAAGCCCGCAAGAGAAATTTTAACCTGAAGGGAACTGCTGTTCTCCCTGCCTGGGACGCCGTCCGTATTGCAGCCGGCAGCCCGGGGGAACAGCGGTGGTGAAAATTTATCCAGGAGTTGTAGCAAAGATGACAATATATGAAATCCGTGTGATTGCCGGCAATATGGGTGTTGATCCGAAGAAAAAGAACAAGGCCGCCCTGGTTAGAGCCATTCAGATGAAAGAGGGCCACACTCCCTGCTTTAAAACTGCTGGGAGCCACTGCGACCAGGAGGGCTGCTGCTGGCGCGGCGACTGCTTGAAGCAAACGGTCTAGCTGCAAGCCGTTTCAGCGGAGTCGGGCCCCCGCACAGAACTCCGGGGGGAGCCTCCAGGGATTGCCAGGGGATTTGGCGCAGGCGCTGAATCCCCCTTTTTGACATCCTTTTATAGAAACATTCTATTGAATAATTTTTTATGATAGTATATTCCTATATAAGGATTGCTGTTCTCCCTGCCTGAAGCGCTGACCGTATTGCTGCCGGCAGCCCGGTGGAACAGCGATGTTGCAACTTTATTCAAGAGTGATAGAAAAGATGACAATATATGAAATCCGTGTGATTGCGGTAAATATGGGCATTGACCCACGGAAAAAGAACAAGGCTGCCCTGATTAAAGCCATTCAGACGAAAGAGGGTCACACCCCCTGTTTTAAAACCGCGGGAAACGACTGCGGCGAGGAGGACTGCCTCTGGCGCAGCGACTGTTTAAAGCAAACGGCATAACTGCAAGCTGTTTCAGCAGTGGCGAACCCACGCAGCAAGCTCCAGTGCAGGATTCCGAGGATTACCAGGGGAGTTGCCGTATGGTGCTGAATCCTCTTTTGGCCCCCTGTCATAGAAATATTCTATTATACAATTTTTTGTGATAGTATATTTCTATTTTGGGAGTTTTTGTGAAATTGAAAATCCGAGGGGAAGCAGGTGGCGTTCTTCAGGAAATGTTTCCCCGGCTTAGCGCCCCTGCGGCCCTGCGGTGCAAATGTTCCTCTGCCCCCCTCGGAATTGCGGTGATCTTTATTTATGGGCATCTATCTGCTTGTTGGATTTCTCGGTCTTGTCTGCGGCTTCTTTTCGGGGCTGCTCGGCATCGGCGGCGGCATCATCATGGCGCCGCTGCTTCTCTACCTTCCGCCCCTGCTCGGCTTTGCGCCGCTCTCCATGCATACCATCGCAGGGCTGACCATTATCCAGGGACTGGTGGCCTGTGTTTCCGGCGTGGTCGTCCACAAGCATTTCAAGGCGGTCTCCGGCAGGTTAACTGCCTGGATGGGGACAGCCATCTTTCTCGCCGCCCTTCTCGGCGGGGCGGGGGCCGGCTATGTGTCGCAGCAGGTGCTGCTTTTCATTTTCGGGATTCTCGCCCTTCTCGCCGCAATCCTGATGCTCGTTCCCGCCATCAGCGAAGCGCGTGTGCCGACTGTTGAAAACCTTGCCTTCAGCCGCTGGCGCGCCCTGCTGAGCGGTTCCGCCGTGGGGCTGCTGGGCGGGATGGTGGGCCAGGGCGGCTCCTTTATTCTCATCCCCCTCATGACGTCCTTTGTCCGCATCCCGACCCGCATTGCAATCGGCTCCAACCTCGGGATAGTCCTGCTTTCCAGTGTTGCCGGCTTTCTCGGCAAGGCGTTTACCGGTCAGATCGAGTGGCTTCTGGCCGTCCCCCTTGTGATCACCGTTGTCCCTGCCGCCCAGGCCGGCGGCATCCTGAGCCACAGGATGCCGGTTGCCATGCTGCGAAGAATTCTCGGGGGCATCATTTTTGCTGCCGCAGTCCGTATCCT
>JAFDCC010000175.1 GCA_019312985.1 Deltaproteobacteria bacterium | reverse complement strand
TGGTGCTTGAAAAGGTTATTTTTAGAGGAAACGACCAGGTCGAACCCGAGACGTTGCTCGGTTTTTTTCCACAGAACAGGGGTGTCGGGGGCACGACGCCGAAAATATTCTTTGTCGAGTCCGGGGTCAGGAGTGTACTGGGGAAAGTAGAGGACTACTACCGGGGAGAAGGATACGTCGACGTTCAGGTGGGAAGGCCGGCCTTCGCCTTCACCGAAGATCGTACCGGGGTCACCCTTACCGTCCCGGTTTCTGAGGGGACGCGCTACCTCGTTAGTGAGGTCGTTTTGCGCGGCGATCTGCCGGAGGAGATCGCCGCTGAACTTGAGGGGATCAGGAAGGAGTTTGCAGGTATACCATACCATGCCCGACGCCGGCTTCTTTTGCGGACAGAGCTCGAGTCGGCCTATGACTCCATAGGGTTCGCCCATGCGGCCGTGGAGGTTGAAGCGGTGCTGGAGAAGACGGGCAAGACAACCTTGACAGCCGATATAGCCCGCGGGGAAAAGATCAGGATCAGGGATGTTGCCGTTTCGGGCAATGCAAGAATCAGGGAATCATTTATCCTCAGAAGGCTGAAGCTTGAGCCCGGGGACATCTACACCAACAAAGGCCGGATGGAGAGTTTCAGGAGTCTTTACGATACCGGGCTTTTCAGCAGGGTGGAAATCGGCCTTCTCCAGCCGGCAACCGAGTCCGGCACCGATCTCGAGGTGCAGGTGGAGGAACTGCCGACCCGCGAATATTATATCGAACCGGGCTGGGGGTCATATGAACAGGCGCGGCTGCGGGCAGGCGTCCTTGAAAAGAACCTTTTCGGCATCGGCCGGAACGGCAGGCTGGAAACCCTGCTTTCTGTCCGGGCCCAGAGCCTGACTGTGAGCTACACCGATCCCTGGCTTCTGCAAAGCGACATAAGCATGAACATCCCCCTGGTGTACGATCGGCGGGAGGAGCCCTCCTACACCTCCGAGGAAATAAGCCTTTCGACAATCTTCTCCCGGAAATTGAACCGAAACCTTAGCCTTTCCGCAGGCTACCAGTACAGGATTACCGATCTCTACTCCCTTTCGAAGGACGCGGACCTCCCCGGGAACGAAGAGGATTACAGCAAGGGTGCAATAGGCGTTCAGCTTGTCTGGGACTCGCGCGACGACATCTTTTATCCGGCATCAGGGCTGCGCCTGGCCGGCAGCCTTGACATCTCCCTGCCTGCCCTTGGCAGCGACCTGGAGTTTGGCCGCATTACCCTGGGAAGCAGGTACTTCATCAAGGTGAAGCGGGACTATATTATCGGTCTGCGGGCAACAGCCGGACTCATTGTCCCTTTCGGCGAACAGGATTACATTCCCATCAGCGAGCGGTTTTTCAACGGCGGCGATACCACGGTGCGCAGCTTTGAACACTCTGAATTGGGACCGCAGGATGCAAGCGGCGAACCGGTCGGCGGCCTCGGTTATACAGTCTTTTCCATAGAGTTGCGTAAGAGATTGTACAGGAATTTTGCCGCCGCCCTCTATGTCGATGCCGGCAATATCTCGCCCAACCGGTCGCTGCTGGCAAGGGATTTTGCGCCTTATTCAGAAAGCGGTGATCTGCTGGATGACACCCTCAAGGATTTTTTCAGCAGCTTCAGCTACGGTGTCGGCATGGGCTTTCAGTACCTCCTGCCGGTGGGGCCGGTCAGGCTCGACGTCGCCTGGAACCCGGATCCGGACAAACTCTGGGGTGAGGCATCCTGGGTCTATCACTTCAGCCTCGGCATGGCGTTCTGAGTTGACGTGCCGTGTCAACGCAGCCGGTGGGAAACGGAAGAACGTCAAGGCAAACCATTTTCTGCCGCGAAAAGCCGCTTTAGATGTGGTAAAGTCCTTCCTGGACAAAACCAGGATTGCCGGCAGGGTAATGGGATGCGTCGGCCGGGATATAAAACCTGAATAAAAGGACGAAGGTCATGAACACCCATTTTACAGCTCTTCAGAAGGCGGGCGGTTTTCTCGGGGCGCTTGTCGGCACGGCACTGCTTCTCCAGGCATGCAGTGCGACACAGGTGACTTCCGTCTGGGTTGACCCTGAATACCGGGGAAATACCATAGACAATGTTTTCGTGGTCGGTGTTGCCAAGGACGGGGGGCTGCGCAGGATATTCGAGGATGAGTTCGTCGCCCTTTTCCGGGAGAGAGGCATAAATGCCACGGCCAGCTACCGCATGCTGCCGGATAAAGACCTCCACAATGAAAAGAAACTCGACAGCAGTGTACAAAAATCCGGCAGCGATTTCTTACTCATGACGCGGGTTATTGATATCAGGAGGGATACGCAGTACGTTCCGCCGGAATATGTCTACGTGCCGCCGCCGCACTATTACCGGGGGTGGTACCGTTACTACAGCGAGGCCTACATGGTGAGTCCCGGCTATACCATGGAGTATAAAACCGCGGTGCTTGAGACCACCATCTATGATGTAAAAGCGGACACCCTTCTCTGGACGGCCAGGTCGGACACCCCGGTTGACGGCAGGGTCGGGCCGCGCACCAGGGATTTCGCCGGGACAATCATGAGGCGGCTGGCCGAATCCGGGCTGATATATTGAGGCCGTCCGGCAGCGGGGCCTGTACAACAACCCCTTCATCCTTCTCTTCCGTGAACACTTCACCATGGGTTCCTTCAAAAAAAAACGGAGAAAAATAAGGTACGCTCTTCTGGTTGCCGTCATCAAGGTTCTGGTTGCACTTATCCGGGTTCTGCCGCGAAAGGTTGCCATGGCCCTCGGCGGCAGCCTGGGGACACTGATTTTCCGGCTCATGAAGGGCGAGAGGCGCAAGACGGTGACCAACCTGACGACTGCATACGGCCGGGACAAGAGTGCGGCGGCAATTGCGGCCATGGCCCGGGAGGTCTGGCGCAACCTGGGAAAGAGCGGCGTCGAGTTTGCAATCAGGATGGGGCAGGAAACACCGGAGGATTTTTTTCGGGACCTGGAGGTCCATGGCAACGAACACCTGCAGGCGGCCCATGCCCAGGGCAAGGGAATCCTGGGACTCATGTCCCACATGGGCTGCTGGGAAGGGATGGCGCTGGCGCTACCCATGCTCGGCATTCCGACCACTGCCGTTGGCAAGAAATTGGCAAACGAAAGGCTCAACGCCCTGGTTTTTGAATTCCGGGGCAAAAAGGGGGTGTCGACCCTGGCACGGGGTTCGTCCTATAAAGCCATCCTCCAAGTTTTGCGGGAAAACAACCTTATTGCGATCCTCATCGACCAGGACACCGATGTCCGGGGCGTGTTCGTTGATTTTTACGGCAAACCTGCCTATACGCCTATCGGGGCCGCCATGCTGGCAATGGACTCCAGCGCCCCGGTTCTGCCCATGTTCTACCTCAAAAAGCCCGACGACACTTTCATGTTCATCATTGAAAAGGAGATTCCCCTTGTCCGGACCGGCAACAGAAGGGAGGACATGGAGGAGAACACCCGCCGCTTCCACCGGGTGATCGAAAAATACATAAAGGAGTACCCGACCCAGTGGGTCTGGATGCACAACCGCTGGAAGACGCGCCCGGAAGTGCTTGAAAAGAAAAAAAAGCGCAAGGCCGTGGGCAGGCGGGCAACCGGTGGGAATTAGCGGCATGACAGGGAAACAACAGGCCTCTTTCGCGTGAACGGATAAAAGCCTGGCTTTATTTTTTTAAATGGAATTCTTGTAGACCTGTTCTCTTGAGGCCGTATTTGCACAGGCGGCGGTAAAGATGTAAAATGCAGCAGGATGTCAGCGGTATTTTATTCGAGCAAATTTTAAACGTGAGGCAAATCTGATGAGAAAAAGGCAAACGGACAGGATGGGGCATTTTTTTCCGGCAATACTGGTGTTTTTGGTCGTGCTGCTGGCAGGCGCAAGCACGGCGCAGGCGAAATCGGCCCAGGAAATCGATATCGGCGTTGACGTTACCCTTGAGCAGTTTGCCAGTGACATCAAGGGCGGCAAGGAGTTTCTCAAGAGCGCCAAGGGGGTGCTTGTCTTTCCCAGCGTCATAAAGGCAGGTTTCGGCATCGGCGGCGAATACGGCGAAGGCGCCCTGCGGATCGGCGGCAAGACCGTGGATTACTACAACACGGCGGCGGCGTCCATCGGCTTGCAGCTCGGGGCCCAGTCAAAGCGGGTCATTATCGTCTTCATGGAGGAGGATGCCCTGAAAAAATTCCGGGCAAGCGAGGGCTGGGAAGCGGGTGTTGACGGCTCAGTCGCCCTGGTTGATCTTGGGGTCGGCGGCACGATTGACACGACCAATGTAAAAAATCCCATTGTCGGTTTTGTCTTCGGCAACAAGGGGCTGATGTACAACCTGACCCTGGAGGGGTCAAAGTACACGAAGATTGTGCGGTGATGGGAACTGTTAATAGTGAATTGTCAATGGTGAATGGCCAGTTCTTAAAGTTATAAGTGCCCGAAGGTGCTTGCTGCACGTTTAAAGATTTCTCGCGTTCACTCGAAATGACAGCAATTATTTCTGCTTGAAAGCGGGCCTCCCAGAAACCTCGCCCCTCTCATTATGTCATCTCGAACGGCCGGCAGGCCGGAGAGATCTTAAATGTGGTTGCTCCTCCTCACTCCTCACTCCTCACTCCTTACCACTTGCCCCCTTGCCCCCTCGAAACCTGTTTTTTCTCTCAGACCTCAATCCTCACTCCTCACTTCATCCTGGCGCGGAAGAACCGCACCAGGTCGAGGAGGTAGTCCCGGTCGGTGCTGAGGCGGATGTGATCAACGCCGGCGGCGCGGAAAAGGCTTTCCAGTTCTTCGCTCCGCTTTCGGGCCATTGCTTCATACCTGTTCCGCACAGCAGCGCTGCCCGTGTCAACCACCAGGCTGGCGCCGCTTTCCGCATCCTGGATCTCCAGGAGCCCAACATCAGGGAGGCTTTGTTCCCGGGGGTCGGAGACGGTCACCGCAATGAGGTCGTGGCGGCGGGCCAGGACCCGGAGGCTTTTCTCAAATTCCCGGTCAAGAAAGTCGGAGACGAGAAAGACGACGCCGCGTCTCGGCTGTACCCTGCCAAGGTAGTCAAGGGCGGTGCCGATATCGGTGCCTGTGCTCTTCTGCCGGTTGCCGGCATCGAAGTAGAGCAGCTCCCGGATCAGCCGCAGGACGTGGGAGGTGCCCTTGGCCGGCGGGATGAAGAGTTCGATGGTATCGGTGAAGACGATGAGCCCCACCCGGTCGTTGTTTTTGATGGCGGAAAAGGCGAGCAGGGCACAGAACTCGGCCCCGATCTCCCGCTTCAGCCTGTCACTGCTTCCAAAGGAGCCGGAAGCGGAGAGGTCGACCAGGAAAAAGACGGTGATCTCCCGCTCTTCGACGTAGCGCTTCACATAGGGGTGACCGGTGCGGGCCGTGACGTTCCAGTCGATGGTCCTGATGTCGTCGCCCGGCTGGTAGGTGC
>JAFDCC010000174.1 GCA_019312985.1 Deltaproteobacteria bacterium | reverse complement strand
TGGTTGTCTGCGGGGCAGGCAATGTCGACGAATTGACGCTGACCGGTGAAAGCGACGTCGCCGAACTGGCAGACGGCGAGGTGCGAACCTATACGGTGCGCCCCGAGGATGCCGGCTTCACCCGCTGCAGCCTCGCCGACCTGGCAGGCGGCGACAGCCCGGAAGAGTCGGCTGCCATCCTGCGGGATGTCCTTGACGGTAAAAAGGGGCCCCGGCTGGACATGGTTCTCCTGAACAGCGGTGCCGCCCTCTATGCGGCCGGCAAGGCCGCCACCCTGAAAGAGGGGGCGGCGCAGGCGGCAGAATTGATAGCCTCCGGTGCTGCCCTCGCCAGGCTTGATTCCCTTGTCCGGTTTTCCCGCCAGGTATCCTGATGCACATCCTTGATACCATCGTTGCCAGGAAAAAAGAGGAGGTTGCCCTCTTGAAAAAAGAGGGGATCGGAGCGCCGGTGCAGCCGGTCGATCCGGCCCGCGGCTTCACAGCGGCCCTGACCGCCACAGCCGGAATAGCGGTGATCGCGGAAGTTAAAAAGGCATCGCCTTCCAAAGGGGTGATCTGCCCCGGTTTCGACCCTGAAAAAATCGCCGCCAGTTATCAAGAGGGAGGGGCCGATGCTGTTTCCGTCCTCACCGATGTCGATTTTTTCCAGGGCAGCCTTGACTATATACCCCTGGTGCGGCAGACGGTCAGCCTCCCGGTAATCCGCAAGGACTTCATTATCCACGAACTGCAGATCAGGCAGGCCGCCGCATACGGCGCCGACGCCATTTTGCTGATTGGTGCCATTCTTTCCGGCGAACAGATCAGGGACTACCTGCAGATGAGCGCTGAACTGGGCCTGGATGTTCTCGTTGAGGTGCATGATGAGCGGGAGCTGGAAAAGTCACTCGGTGCCGGCAGCAGGTTGATCGGAATAAACAACCGGGACCTTCGCGATTTTACCGTCGACCTGAATACGACGGTACGGCTCCGGCGGGAAATACCTGCAGAAATTCCCGTGGTAAGCGAGTCAGGGATCAGGGGGTATGACGATATGAAGATGCTCCAGGACAATGGTATTGCCGCGGCGCTGGTCGGGGAAACCCTGATGCGCTCCGGCGATCCGGCGGCGACCCTGAGAGAGTTGCGGGGCAGGTAACAGGAGTAGCGACAGGATGGCATATAGAACGAGAATCAAGGTTTGCGGCATTACGAACCAGGAAGATGCCAGGGTTGCTGCAGCCGCTGGCGCGGACGGCCTCGGCTTTATCTTCGTCGAGCAGAGTCCCCGTCTCGTAGAGCCTGACATGGTACGGGCCATTACAGGGCAGTTGCCCCCCTTTGTCGACCGCATCGGGGTGTTCGTTGACCAGGAAACGGAGGTGGTGGAGGAAATAATACACTACTGCGGCCTGACGCTGGTCCAGCTCCATGGTTCTGAATCACCGGAGTACTGCAAAAATGTTTCCTGCAAGGTGATCAAGTCCTTTGCAGTGGGCCCCGGTTTTGACAGCGAAGCGCTCGCAGCTTACGCTGATGTGGCCAGCGGCTTTCTCCTCGACACCTACCACCCGGACATGGCCGGTGGAACAGGCGTATCATTTGACTGGCGCCTGGTGGAGCGGGTCAAGCCGCCCGGACCGGTCATCCTTGCCGGCGGCCTCAACCCCGAAAATATCGGCGAGGCTGTCCTGCTGCTAAAACCGTTCGCCGTGGATGTCAACTCGGGCGTGGAGTACCAGCCCGGCCGCAAGGATCCCGACAAATTGAAGCGGTTTGTCGACGAGGTCCGCAGGGCGGATAAACAGGCGCGCCGGGCCAGCACCCCTTTTCTCGGGTGATTTGCCCGGCTGGAGCCGGT
This sequence comes from Deltaproteobacteria bacterium, assembly GCA_019312985.1. Taxonomy (GTDB): domain Bacteria; phylum Desulfobacterota; class Desulfobulbia; order Desulfobulbales; family BM004; genus BM004. Next base: position 988 of record JAFDCC010000174.1, on the reverse strand, counting down.
TCTGCCGTGGAGTTATGCTGCGTTAATCAACCTCGATGACAACGAAGCGGGTTTGTTCGTCGCGCTGGATGAGCACGAGGATGGTATTCTTTTCCTCGGCTCCCTGCAGTGCCTTCCGGTACTGGGCAATGTTTTCAACCCTCTGCCGGTTGATTTCCAGGATGATGTCACCCCGCTGGATGCCGGCTTCCGCCGCCGCAGAACCCCGGCTGATGTCACTGACGATCAGCCCCTCAGCCTCCTCCATGCCGAGTGATTCGGCCAGCTTCGGCGTCAGTTCCTGAACCGTCATGCCGAGCTTTTTATTGGTTCCGGTTTCAGTCTTCGCTAAAACATCATCCCCGTCCTCCATTTTGCCGATGGTAACGGGTATGGTTTTCTTTTTGCCGTCACGGATAAGGAGCACGGAAGCTTCTTCGCCCACCGGAGTATTGGCGACCATTGCCGGCAGCATGCTCATCTGGGAAACCTCTTTGCCGTTGTAGCCGATGATCACATCGCCTGCCTTGAGCCCGGCTTTTTCGGCGGGGCTGTCTTTTATTACCTGGCCGACAAGGGCGCCGATGGGCCTGTCCAGTTCGAATTTTTCGGCCAGGTCGGGGGTCACCTGCTGGATCATTACGCCGAGCCAGCCCCTGATGACCTTGCCGTTCTCTTTAAGCTGCGCCAGGATGTTTTTGGTCATGTTGACAGGGATGGCGAAGCCGATGCCGATGTTGCCACCTGTCCGGCTGAAAATGGCAGTGTTTACCCCCACCATCTCACCTTTGAGGTTGAAGAGGGGGCCGCCGGAATTGCCGGGATTGATGGATGCGTCCGTCTGGATGAAGTTGCCGTAGGACTCGTTGTTGATTGCTCTGCCCTTGGCGCTGACAATACCGGCGGTGACCGTCTGCTGCAGCCCGAAGGGGTTGCCGATGGCAAGGACCCATTCGCCGACCCGCAGCGTGTCCGAATTGCCGAAGGTGACATGCTGCAGTTCTTTTTT
>JAFDCC010000173.1 GCA_019312985.1 Deltaproteobacteria bacterium | reverse complement strand
GGTTTCCAATGCCAGTGAGATGAGCCAGGCCGAGATACGCGAGGTCAGAACCATTGCGCTTTCCGAACCCAGACTTGTCAACGAATGGATCTCACCAAGCGGCCACGTGACCGGCATCAACGTCAACGTTCTGCTGCCGGAAGGCGACCCCGGAGCCGTTCCGGAAGTCGTAGCCTTCGTCCGCAGTATGGCTGATGCTTTCAGAAAGGAACATCCGGACATAGACATCCATATCGCCGGGTCTGTATTGTTTGACAATGCCTTTGGCGAGGCAACCCGGGACGACATGAAAACCCTTGTTCCTGCCATGTTCCTCCTTCTCGTGACCATCATAGGAATTGCGCTCCGTTCCCTGGCAGGCACCTTTGCCACCCTGATCATCATCGGCCTTTCGACTGCCACCGGCATGGGGCTGGCCGGCTGGCTCGGCATCTCGCTGACCCCTGCCTCCGGCATCGCCCCCACCATCATCCTGACCCTGGCGGTGGCGGATTCGGTTCATGTCATGGCCTCGGCATACCAGCAGATGCATTTCGGCAAAAGCCGGCAGGAAGCGGTGGCGGAATCACTGCGCATCAACCTGCAGCCCGTTTTCCTCACCAGCATCACGACGGCCATAGGTTTTCTCAGCATGAATTTTTCCGATGCCCCGCCTTTCCGGGACCTCGGCAATATAGTCGCCATGGGCGTTATCGCCGCATTCTTCTACTCCATCCTCTTCCTGCCCTCTTTTCTGGTGATACTTCCCACGGGGGCCAGGAAGAGTTCCGGCGACGGCAGGGATTTCTGCCGCACCTGCAGCTGGATCGCTGACTTTGTCATCAAATACCGCAGGCCCGTCTTCTGGTCCATGGCTCTCGTCATCTGCGTCCTCGTCAGCGGCATGACCCGCCTGGAACTCAATGACAACTTCCTGAAGTATTTCAGCCACAAGTACGATGTCAGGCGAGCCACCGACTTCATGCAGGAGAACCTGCGCGGCTGGGACATCATCGAGTACTCCCTCAATTCGGGCGAACCGGGCGGCATCCACGATCCCGAATATCTTGCCGCGGTCGATGCGTTCGCCGAGTGGTACCGCAAACAGCCCAAGGTGACCTTTGTCAGCACGATCACCGACACCATCAAGACCCTGAACCGGAACATGCACGGTGACGACCCAGCCCAGTATGCCATTCCAGACTCCCGTGAGCTTGCGGCCCAGTACCTCCTGCTGTACGAACTTTCCCTGCCGTTCGGCCAGGACCTCAACAGCCGTATCAATGTTGAAAGATCGGCAACCCGTTTCATCGCCTTTCTGGAGAACACCACGGCCAGGGAGCAGCGGCAGATGGATACCCGGGCCCGGCAATGGCTGCAGGAGAACGCGCCGCCGTACATGTTCACCTATGGCTCCGGCCTCTCAATAATCTGGGCCCATATCTCCAAGCGCAACATCGAGAGCATGCTGGGCGCCTCCTTCGGGGCCCTGCTCCTCATCTCCGCCATCCTTGTCGCAGCTTTGCGCAGTTTCCGGCTGGGGCTCATCAGCCTGTTTCCCAACCTGGCTCCGGCCTTCATGGCTTTCGGCATATGGGGGGTGCTGGTGGGTCAGGTGGGGCTGGGGCTCTCTGTTGTCGTCTCCCTGACCCTCGGCATCGTTGTTGATGACACCATTCACTTTTTGAGCAAGTATCTGCGGGCCCGCCGCGAAAAAAACATGGACCCGACGGCTGCAGTGCGTTATGCCTTTGATACGGTGGGCACTGCCATGTGGGTCACCACCCTCGCCCTGGTCGCCGGCTTTGCAGTTCTGACGGCCTCCGGCTACACGGTGAATGCCCAGATGGGCCTGCTGTCTGCCATTACCATCAGCATGGCGCTTTTCCTGGACTTCTTCTTTCTGCCGGCCCTGCTGATGATGGTGGACCGCAAGGCCATCCGGCAAGAAAAAACATCTTGAGGTATGATGCATGATTCTTAGACGCACAAAATTGCGGAATACGCTCCCGGCTGCTCTCATTTTTTTCCTGCTGCCCCTCCTGCTCTTTCCCCTGACCTGTCAGGCCGAAACAGCCGAAGAAAAGGGGCTTGCCATTGCAACCGAGGCTGATCGCAGGGATTCGGGATTTAAAGACCTTACGGCGGAAATGCTGATGCTGCTGCGCAACAGGCATGGCCAGGAGAGCAGGCGCGCCATGCGCTACCGGGTGCTGGAGGTGGAAAACGACGGGGACATGAGCCTGACGATCTTTGACAGCCCCCTGGACGTGAAGGGCACCGCCTTTCTGAACTACACCCACAAGGTGGGAGACGATGACCAGTGGCTCTACTTGCCCGCCCTGAAGCGGGTCAAGCGCATCAGCTCCAGGAACAAGTCAGGGTCGTTCATGGGGAGCGAATTTTCCTATGAGGACATTTCCAGCCAGGAGGTGGAAAAGTACACCTACAAGTGGCTTCGTGACGAACCCTGCGCAAGCCTTGAATGTCACGTCGTAGAGCGTTATCCGGTGGACAGGAAAAACTCCGGCTACAGAAGGCAGGTTGCCTGGATTGACAAGGAGGAGTTCCGCACCTGGAAGGTGGAATATTTTGACCGGAAGAACTCCCTTCTGAAAACCCTGTCAATAAGCGGCTTTGAAAAGCACAACGGCAGGTTCTGGCGGGCGGCTGAACTGCACATGGTCAACCACCAGACCGGCAAGAGCACCGTCCTGCAGTTTGCAAACTTCCGCTTTGGCACGGGGCTGAGTGCGGCCGATTTCAGCAAAAACAGCCTGAAGCGGGCGAAATAGGAGAGCCAAGAGGAGCAGGCAGTGATGAAACCATTTTCTTCCACAGTTTTTTTCCTGGCAGCCCTGCTGCTTCTGGCAGCACCCCTGAAAGCCCTGGAAATTAGTGGCCATGTGGCGGTAGAAGGCCGCTTATTTTCAAGCGAACCGCTTTATCCGGAGCAGGAGCGCCACAACGGCTCCATTGCCCTGGCGCCTGAATTCTACCATGAGTATGCATCCGGCACGAGCTTGACGTTCGTTCCCTTCCTGCGCCTTGACAGTTCCGACTCCTAGCGGACCCACTTCTATATCCGCTAACTGAACCTGCTTCTCGTCGGCAACCCCTG
>JAFDCC010000172.1 GCA_019312985.1 Deltaproteobacteria bacterium | reverse complement strand
TGCTGTTCGCCGCCGGAAAGTTCGCCGACCTTGTGGAGCATGCGTTCCGCCAACCGCACCTTTGCAAGGATAGCCGCGGCCTCGGATGCCATCTCCTCTTTCTCCCGCCCCGCGATGAGGCCGGGCATCATGACATTTTCCAGGGCGGTGAACTCCGGCAGCAGGTGGTGGAACTGGAAGACAAAGCCGATCTTTCTGTTGCGGTAGAGGGAGAGTTCGGCATCGCTCTTGGGCAGGATCTCGACGCCGTCATAGAGAAGGGTTCCGGCCGTGGGCCGGTCCAGGGTGCCGAGGATGTGGAGCAGGGTTGTCTTGCCGGTGCCGGAGGCGCCGACAACGGCCACCATTTCCCCCTGGTTCAGCTGCAGGTCGACCCCTTGCAGGACCTCGATCCTTCTGCCGACCTCTTCGTAGTACTTTTCAATGCCGATGGCCTGAAATGGTGCTGCTGACATCGTAGCCTTTTTCCTTTTTATCCCTTACTCGTAGCGCAGGGCCACGGCCGGGTCAATTTTCGAGGCCTGCCAGGATGGGTACAGGGTGGCCAGCAGCGTGATAAGTGCTGCCGACACCGCGACAAGGGTGACATCCAGCGGCAGGATCTTTATCGGCAGCGTCGTAATGGGGTAGACGTCGCTTGGCAGCTTGATAAACTGGTACCGGGAGAGCACCTCGCACATGGCCAGGCCGCCGCCCACCCCGAGAACGGTTCCGGTCAGGCCGATGACGAGCCCCTCGTAGACAAATACCTTCATGATGCCCCTGGAGGTGGCACCCATGGATTTCAGGATGGCGATGTCCTTGCCCTTGCTCATCACCACCATGATCAGGGTGCTGATAATGTTGAAGGCCGCCACGAGGACAATGAGTGCCAGGACGATGAACATTGCCGTTTTCTCGAGCTTCAGGGCCGAGAAAAGGTTCTTGTTCATGGAGATCCAGTCATTCACAATATAGCCGTAGCCGAGCTTCTCCTCCAACTGCGCCGCAATGGCGGCGGCACGGTAGATATCCTCGACCTTGAGCTCGAGGCCGTGGACACCCCCCTCGAGTTCCAGGAACTCCTGGGCCGTCTGCAGCGACACGTAGGCAAGCGATGAATCGTATTCGTACATGCCGGTATCGAAGATGCCCACCACCCGGCATGTTTTTATCTTCGGAATTACCCCCATGGGGGTGAGGGGCCCGGCGGGGGAGAAGAGGCGGACGTTGTCGCCCGTGAAAACCCGCAGGCTCCGGGCGATTTCCTTGCCGAGAATGATGCCGGGCAGCGACGGGGCGGGCCCGGCCGAGCTGTCCTGGTTGAGGGCCTCGATGCTGCCGGTGATGAGCTGGTCGCCGAGGGAGAGGACCGTGGCGGCGCTGCCGGGGTCAATGCCGCGCAGGACGGCGCCGGCGCTGGCATCAGGAACCGAGAGCAGGGTCTGGGAGTAGGTGTAGGGGGTTGCGGCCACCACGCCTTCTGCCTCGAGTACGGTTTTGCTTACTTCCGTGTAATCGGGCATTGCCAGGCCCATCTGCTGGACAACTATGTGGGAGTTGATGCCGAGGATCTTGTCGCGCAGACTCTCAGTAAAACCGGTCATGACCGCCAGGACGACGATCAGGGCCATCACGCCGACGGTGACGCCGGCAACGGAGATGAGCGAGATCAGGGAAATGAATCCCTGGCGCCGTCTCGCCTTAAGATACCGCAGGCTGATGAACCACTCGTATCCCATGAACCCCTGTCTGAACCGTTCAGATCCGTTAAGTTATCAGGAGGGACAACTGCTCCTGCATTTTATAACATCACCGGGCAGCTGTCCTGAAAAAACAGCATCTTTCTTTACTTCTCCGCCTTCAGGTGCGGAAAGATAATGACGTCGCGGATGGAGGGGGAGTCGGTCAGGAGCATGACCAGGCGGTCAACGCCGATCCCTTCCCCTGCGGCCGCCGGCATCCCGTACTCCAGGGCGCGGATGTAATCCTCGTCCAGGACCGGGTGGATTTCCTCGTCATCTCCCCGCTCCGCTATCTGTTTTTCGAACCGCTTTTTCTGGTCAACCGGGTCATTGAGCTCGCTGAAGGCATTGGCGATCTCCCGGCCGGTAATATAGAGTTCGAACCTGTCGGTGACCTGCGGGTCTTTTCTGTTCCGGCGGGCCAGGGGAGAAACCTCGGTCGGGTAACCCGTGATGAAGGTCGGGTTGACCAGTTTTTCCTCCACCAAAAGCTCGAAGAGCTCTGTTTTGGCCTTGCCCGGTCCGGCAAGGGGCTCCAGTGCAATACCGTTCTCCTTTGCCAGCCGGATGATTCCTGCCGCATCATCGAGGATTTCCGGGTCGACACCGCCGACCTCGACGAGGGCCTCGTCAATGGAGTAGCGTTTCCAGGGCGGTGCCATATCAACCGCCTGCCCCTGGTATGTCACTTCCATGGAACCGTGGATCTCCTCGGTCAGCCAGGAGAGCATCTCCTCGGTAAGGTCCATGAGGTCCTCGTAGGTGGCGTAGGCCTGGTAGAACTCGAGCATGGTAAACTCGGGGTTGTGCCGGGTCGAAAGCCCCTCGTTTCTAAAGTTGCGGTTTATTTCAAAAACCTTCTCAAAGCCCCCGACCAAAAGTCTCTTCAGGTAAAGTTCCGGCGCAATACGGAGGTAAAGGTCCATTCCCAGGGCCTTGTGGTGTGTCTTGAACGGCTTGGCCGTGGCGCCGCCCGGCACCGCCTGCATCATCGGCGTCTCCACC
>JAFDCC010000171.1 GCA_019312985.1 Deltaproteobacteria bacterium | reverse complement strand
TAACTTTAAATTCTTCTTTGCACTCTTCAACATACATATCGGCTGACATGGACACGATAAGGGACCAGATACACGGCTACGTCATGACCCTGGCGGAACAGCTCGGCCATACGGATGAAGTTGCAGACGACGAGTCGCTCATTGTCAGCGGCCTGCTTGATTCGCTCGCTGTCATGCGGCTTGTGGTTTTCATGGAAAAAACATTCAGCATTGACTTTGCCGAAGAGTATTTTGACCAGGACATCTTTGACACCGTGGAACGAATGACCGTTTTTGTCACGGAGCGGGTGCAGGCATGAGTTTGCGATATGGCTCCGGTGTGCTGCAAGGCTTTAATGCATTATAATTTACTGGAATTGATTTGTTTTTCAGCGTTGAATCCTTCTGCACTGTAATAAGAATAATTTCGCCCAAGAAATATACCGGGATAAGTGAGACATGAAGGACCGTACAGATAAATTCATCGACCTGACCCACAGCATGACGACTGACATGCCGATCTTTCCAGGATACCCGCAGCCGGTGATTGAGCCTTTCCTCTCCCATGCGCAGACACGTGAGAGCGGCCGTTACGAGGGCTGCTCCTGCCAGATAGACCGGGTCAGCTTCGTGTCGTCCACCGGCACCTACATGGACGCGCCGGCCCATTTTTTTGAAGGCGGCAGAGACATTGCCGCGTATTCCCCGGACGAACTGGTCATGGAGGCGGTGGTGCTCGACTGCCGCGCCGGGGCCCGGGCCGGCGAACCGCTCGACATCATGTCGCTCCTGGAAGGGGACGCCGCTCTGGCGCTGGAGGATAAGGCACTGCTCCTAGAGACCGGCTGGTCCAACTTCTGGGGGAGCCCGGAGTATTTCAACCATCCCTTTTTGAACAGCGAAGCGGTGGACGTGATTATCGGCCGCAAACCCAGGCTTGTCGGTATTGACGCCCTGGTGATCGATGATCGCGGGGATAAAAAGCGGCCGGCTCACACCGGTTTTCTCGGCAACGGCATCCTCATCGTCGAAAACCTTGCAAACCTGGACCGCATCAGGAACAGGGCCGTTGAGGTTTTTTTCATTCCCCTGAAAATCGAGGGAGCCGGGTCCCTGCCGGTCAGGGCATTTTCAAGAGCAATTTGAACCCTGCCTCCGGCCGGGAGACTGAAACACACACATGGCACATTACCGAAAAAACTGCATAACGATCTTTGTCACCAACAAGTGCAACATCAGCTGCACCTATTGCCTGACCGGTTCTGCCAAGAACGGCCCCAAGAAGGTCATTGACGTTGATTTTGCCAAAAAGGGCATCGACGATTTCTTCGCCGCATCTGCTAGCCGTCATATCCGTTTTTATGCCATCGGCGAGCCGACCACGGAAATCGGCCTGATCAAAGAGATTATGGCGTATGCCAAGGAAAAGGCCGGCCCCGCCCTGACGGTTGAACTGCAGTCCAACGGCTGCTTTTCGGAAGAGGTGGCCCGCTGGATCCGGGACAATGTCGACATTGTCTGGATCTCCCTGGACGGGCCGCCGGCGGCCCACGATAATTTGCGGGTTTTTCGGGACGGCCGTTCCACCAGGAGCCTTGTCGAGAAGAACCTCGCCTTTCTGCTGCAGCGGCAGGACATGGTGGTCGGCTTACGCCCCACCATAACGCCGCTCAACATTGACCGCCAGGTGGAGATGATCGAATACTTCCACGGGCTCGGTTTAAAGGCGGTCTGGTCTCACCATCAGTTTGAGCCGGTGGGCGAAGCCGAAACCTTCGAACAACAGCCGGTCGCTAAAGTCGACCTCATGCGCATGGCCCGGGGATACCTGGTTGCCAGGAAGCGGGCTGAGGAGTTTGGTATGTTCTACGGCAACTTTCTTGCGGTCAACTTTGACGAGAAGTGCAGCATTGCCTGCCGCGCCTGCCTGCCGAGCCCGCACCTGACAGTGGACGGCTTTGTTTCAAGCTGCGACATGGCATTTTCCGGAAAAACGCTCCTGCAGGACTTGCTATACGGCAGGTGGGATAGTACAAGTAAGACCATAATCTACAACGAAGAGGCCATGGAGAGGATCCGCTCGAGGAACCTTGCCAACCTGCCGGAGTGTTGCGAGTGTGAGGCGGCGTCCAACTGTGCCGGCGGCTGCCTCGGGGAAGCTCTGTACGAGACCGGCGATATGTTCGCGACCCGCGCGGATCACTGCGAGGCGATGCGGTTTCTGGCCAGAAACCTGGTGCGCAACAGGGGCCGTTTTCCCTACAACCATCCGTAAAGTGTTTTCAGCAAAAGGCGGGGCAGGGGGGTAATATGCAAAACATTCTCATCGACAATCTCAGGGACCTGCGGCAATCAGGCCGCGAGTGTGTCCTGCTCTATTCCGGTGGTATTGACAGCAGCTATTTTCTCCTGTGGGCCAAACAGAACAATATCAGGGTAACGGCACTGCACGTCGGCCTCGATCCGGAAGAGGACGCGGCGCAGATCCGCGCCCGGGCGGAAGGGTTGGGAGCCCGCTGCATCACGGTGGATGGCGTTGGCATTTTTGCCGATGAATATATTGCCCCGGCAATCCATGCCCATGGTCTCTATCAGCAGCATTTTCCGGTCTGCTCTGCCCTGAGCCGGCCGCTCATGGCCCGCCTGGCCGTGGAGCTGGCGGAAAAAGAGGGCTTAAGCTGCATCGTCCATACCTCGACCTTTGTCCAGAACAGCTGCTCCCGTTTCAACAACGCTATCAGGATACTGGGGCCCGAACTCCTCATCGCAACCCCCTTTATCAAAGAACCGATCCGGCGGCGGGAAAAGCTGGCTGCCCTGCACCAGGCCGGCGTCGATATCGAGGATTCCGTCTACAGCATTGACGAGAATATCTGGGGTCGGGTCATCGAGTGCGGCGAGCTGGATGACCCGGGCAATATTGTTCCGGAGCACGTCTTCAAATGGACCGGCGGTCAGGCAAGAACCGACGCCGTTGAACTGGCCATAACCTTTGAAAAGGGGCTGCCCATTGCCATTGATAATAAAAAACTCTCCCTGGCCGAAATTATCCTCATGCTGCGGCAGCTGGGGGGCAGCTTCAGGATCGGCCGCTACAACGGCCTCGAGGACACAGAGCTGGGGCTGAAGAACCACGAAGTGCGGGAGAGCCCTGCCGCAGCCATCCTCATTGCAGCTCACATGGCACTTGAACGTGCGCTGCTGAACCGTGATGAACTGCGAATAAAGGGACTCCTGGAAGCGGAGTGGACCGACCTGGTTGTTCGGGGCCGATGGTACTCGACCCTGCGGGAATCCCTGACCCGCTTCATGGAACAGATCAACGGCCTGGTCAACGGCGAGGTGGTGCTGCGCCTGGAAAGCGGCAGTGTCATGGTTGCGGCGCTCCGCAGCAGCAGGGCGCTTCATTTCTGGAACGGGGCCCGAGCCGGAATCGACAGCCTGTACAGCGATTTTTCCTACCGGGAGTTTTTCGAGATCAACTCCTTTTCGACAAACCACCAGGCAGGGTGCGGTTACGACCCGGGAAAGTCCATGGACTCTTCCACCGGAGCCGAACCGTTCCAGAATAAAAAGATCCCATGAGCCGCTATCCCATCTGTGCCGATGTGACCTTCACCCTGCAGCAGAAAGGGGTTGTGGCCTCCAATCACCGGAGCCGGACGCATGTCTGGCTCAGCCTTCCGCTTTTCCGGTACCTGGCGGGTGACCCCAATGACGGTATTCTCCAGGCCGTCAATCTCACCCGCTTCGCCAACCTGGACAACCACTTTGCCGACCCCAGCTGTCTTGACCTGCGGCCCGGGGCCGGCACGAAGGAAGAGTTTGCCAGTATGGCGGAGGCGGAGACCTTCCTTCGCAAACATTTTATTCTTACTAACAGCAGGGAGTACCGGGATTATTTCGGCAAGAAGCAGAATATCCTGGACCGGGGAAAAATGGGCGACTTTCACCAGCGGATGGGCTACCAGCTGCTCCTGGAGAAGCGCCTGGCGGCCGAAACCCTGTGGGAGGACAGCAAGCTTGACAGCGTGTCCGGCCATGTAAAGGGTTCCATGTACCGCTATGTACAGGCTCCGTTCATGGAAGAATACTTTGCCGGGCTGGAGCTGCGGGGGAAGGTGGTGTTGGACTTTGGCTGCGGCGACGGCATGGCGGCAGAATACCTCGTCAACCAGGGCGCCGAGGTTATCGGAATCGATCCCGACAGAAAGAGGCTGGCCCGGGCCAGCGAGCGGCTTGGAGAATCTTTTGCGCCGGTCTGGATGGACCTAGAGGCGGCAGATCCCCTTGCTGTTGTGCCTGACAGGGATTTTGACCTGATCTGGATGTCCGACGTTTTTCTTCTCTATTTTTATCCTGTCGACAGCTGCAGGATGCCTGCCACGCCGGTCGAGCTCCTGAAGAGACTGACGCGCACCCTGAAGCCGGGCGGGAGGTGCACCTTCATGGAGCCGCACGGCGTCTTCTGGCTGGCACCCTGGCTCGGCCGCGACGACATGCCCTACACCGTCCTCACCGAGTACAGCAGCAAGCGCTATTCCGTCGCACCCAATCTCGAGGAGCTTGCCGCGGCGGTTGCCGGAGCAGGTCTCGCAATCAGTCGCATCTTTGAGCCAAAACCTGTGGAGGGGTGTCGGCAAGCTGACCCGAAGGCATACCATTTTGCCGATAATTTCCCGCAGTGGTGGGTGTTTGAACTGGTGAAACCGTCCTAAAGATGCAAGCCCTTTTGCCTTGACCTACAGGCTGATGCGGGCGGCGGCTTTTTCCGCCAGCGCTTTCCGGTCGACCTTGCCGTTGGGGTTCAACGGCAGACGGCTGATGGTGAAAATGCGGCGCGGTACCGCGGCGCGGGGCAGATCCCGGGCCATGGTTTTCTTGACCGCTGCCTCGTCGATCTCTTTTCCGGTGACAAAACCGATGACGGCCTCGGCAACCTCAAGGTGGTTGTACCAGACGACGACAGCGGCTTCGCTGCATCCCGTGCTCTGCTGCAGAAAGAATTCAACCTCTTCAAGCATGATGCGTTCGCCGCTGATCTTCACCTCGTTGTCCGTCCGGCCAAGAAAGTGAAATATGCCGTTACGGTCCTGTTCCACCCGGTCGCCGGTCAGGTACCAGGTCTTCTGTCCCAGGCGGGGATGCACCATCTCCCTGAACTTTTTTGTGTTTTCTTCCGGGTTGTTCAGGTAGCCGGCGGCGATATGGGGGCCGGCCAGGACAAGTTCCCCTTTGCCGCCAGTTTCGGCAAAATTACCGTCACTTTCAAGGATGGCTCCGCTGATGTCGGGAAAGGGCTTGCCCAGGGGGACGTATTTTCTCTCGCCGCTTGCCGTCTGCGGGAGATACTGGTGCGCCATGCTGCCGATGGGCCCCTCGGTCTGGCCGTAGAGGTTGATAAGGGTCGAGCCGGGTGCCGCCTCCTGCCATTTTCGGGCCGCATCGCGGCTGAGCGGCGCGCCACTGAAGCAGGAAAAACGCAGTGACGGGAAAGCGTTCGGCCGCAGCATCCGCATTTCATCCATAAAGCTGATCATTGACGGCACGCATGTCCAGACAGTCAGCTCCCGGTCGACGATGAAATGGTTCGGCCCGAGTTTCTGGCCGGCAGGCACGACGTGGGTCGAGGCCCCGACCTGCCAGGGGACGAAGAGGTCCATGACGGAAAAGTCGAAGGAGAGTTCAAAAAACTGGGAGAAGCGGTCCGTGGCGGAAAAGTGAAATTGTTCCTGCATGGTTTTGACGGCAAAGGCGAGATTGCCGGCGCTTATCGCTAAACCCTTCGGGGTGCCGGTGGTGCCGGAGGTGAAAACCAGGTAGGCATCAGCCTCGGGTGCAACTCCGGCAGGCGGCTCAGGTGC
>JAFDCC010000170.1 GCA_019312985.1 Deltaproteobacteria bacterium | reverse complement strand
TCGCGCCGTAAAAAATATTACCTCCTCGAGATGTTTCCATACCCGTCCGGCCGTATCCATATGGGACACGTGCGCAACTACTCCATCGGGGACGTGATCGCCCGCTTCAAGAGGATGCAGGGCTATAACGTCATGCACCCCATGGGGTGGGACGCCTTTGGCCTGCCGGCAGAAAATGCCGCCCTGAAGCACGATACCCATCCGGCCGCCTGGACCTATGAGAACATCGCCTACATGAAAAAACAGCTGCAGCGCATGGGCTTCAGCTACGACTGGGACAGGGAGCTGGCTACCTGCGATCCCGATTACTACCGCTGGGAACAGCTCTTTTTTGTCAGGATGTACAAAAAAGGCCAGGTGTATCGGAAAAAAACCTCTGTCAACTGGTGTGAGACATGCCAGACGGTCCTCGCCAACGAACAGGTCATCGACGGCCAGTGCTGGCGATGCGACAACCAGGTCGAGCCGCAGGATATGAACGGCTGGTTTTTCCGCATCACCGATTATGCCGACGAGCTCCTCGCCGAATGTGACAAGCTGCCCGGCTGGCCGGAAAAGGTCCTGACCATGCAGCGCCACTGGATCGGCAAGAGCATCGGGGCGGAAATCGATTTCGCCGTTGAAGGTTCAGACCGGGTACTCAAGGTCTTTACCACCCGGCCGGATACGATTTTCGGCGCCACCTTCATGTCCATTGCCGCCGAACACCCCCTGGTGGATCTCTGCCGTGACACGGACCAGGCCGAGGAGGTTGGCCGCTTTGTTGAACGAACCAGGATAGCCCGCAAACAGCAGAAACCAGGGGAGGAACCGGAAAAGGAAGGGGTATTTATCGGTCATTACTGCATCAACCCCTATAACGGCGACCGCATTCCCATTTTTGCCGCCAATTTTGTCCTCATGGAATACGGCACCGGCGCTGTCATGGCTGTCCCTGCCCATGATGGGAGAGATTTCGACTTTGCCCGCAAATATGACCTGCCCGTCAAGGTCGTGGTGCTGCCGGAAGGCGAAGCTGAAAATCCCGGCCCTCCGGAAGCTGCTTTCGAAGAGCCCGGCATCCTCGTCAATTCCGCTCAGTTCGATACCCTCGACTCGGAGGAAGCGAAACGGGCCATCACCGCCTTTGGTGAAAAGCAGGGATTCGCCAAGGCCATGACAACCTACCGGTTGCGCGACTGGGGCATTTCACGGCAGCGCTACTGGGGAACCCCGATTCCGATGATCCACTGCCCCAGCTGCGGCGTGCAGCCGGTGCCCGAGGAAGAGCTTCCTGTTGTCCTGCCGGCCGACGCGAAGCCGGAAAGATCGGGGCGCTCTCCCCTGCACTCGCTGGAAAGCTTTTACAAGACAGCCTGTCCTGCCTGCGGCAACGAGGCACGCCGCGAAACCGACACCATGGACACCTTTGTCGAGTCCTCCTGGTATTTTGCCCGTTACGCCTGCCCTGATTTCACCGAGGGCCCCCTTGAGCCGGCGCGGGTGAACTACTGGCTGCCGGTGGACCAGTATATCGGGGGCGTCGAGCATGCCATCCTCCATCTTCTTTATGCCCGCTTCTTCACAAAGGTTCTGCGTGACATGAACTTCCTCGCCGCCAGCGAGCCTTTCACCAACCTTCTGACCCAGGGCATGGTTATAAAGGACGGGGCCAAGATGTCCAAATCCAAGGGCAACGTCGTTGACCCCAACGAACTCATTGAAGAGTACGGCGCTGACACGGTCCGCCTTTTCAGCCTTTTTGCCGCGCCGCCCGAAAGGGACCTCGAGTGGAGCGACAAGGGGGTGGAGGGCGCCTCCCGCTTTCTGAACAGGGTGTACCGGTATGTCACCGGTAACCGGGAACTGCTTCTCGCCGCTCCCGGGGAACTGCCCGTTGATCTCGATGAAAAGAGCCGCTCCCTGCACCGTAAAACACACCAGACCATTCGCAAGGTCACCCAGGACGTTGAAAAAGAGTTCCACTTCAACACCGCCATCGCAGCGGTCATGGAACTGGTGAATCTGATGTTCTCCCTGACAGCGGAAGAAGCGGGGCACGCCATCGCCCCAGCCGTGATCAAGGAAGCCGTTGATGCAACGCTTCTGCTGCTCTATCCCATGACGCCGCACATCTGTTCCGAACTTTGGGAAATGACCCGCCGGGACAATCGCCTGGAAGATCAACCCTGGCCTGCATTCAACCCCGAATCGGCCCGGGAAGAGGAGATCACCGTCGTCCTCCAGGTGAACGGCAAGGTGCGGAGCCGCCTCCTTGTCGCCCCGGACATTCCTGATGACGCCCTTCGGGAACAGGCCCTCAGGGATGAAAAGGTCCAGAAGTTTACCGGCGGCAGGCCTGTCCGGAAGGTAATCGTCGTCCCCGGCAAACTGGTCAACGTCGTAGCATAGATTATCGCCACAGAAAACGAACCCTCCCATGCCGACACCCTGTTCACAAAAAAATGCTCCCCGCCGCTACCGCCGGGTGCTCCCACTCCTTGCGCTGCTGCTGCTCGCTGCCATCACCGGCTGCGGCTACCGCAACCCTTACGTTGCAAAAGAATCCGAGGCCGTTCCTGCCAGAAAACTCGTCCTGACCATCTGGGAGAACCGGACGAACGAACTGGGCCTGGAGTCGGAATATTTCCGCCTCTTCAACAACTGGTTCAAAAAGACCGACCGGGTGGCAGTCATATTCGATGAGAACGGGGCAGACTTGAAGCTCACCGGCGAGATAAGCGCCATTGATATTCCCGCCCTCTTTTACACCTCAACCAATACGGCCCGGGAAGCAGAAATCAAACTCACCGTCGCCTTCACCCTCCATGACCTTCACAGCAACACTGTCCTGATCCAGGAGCGAAGGCAGACATTTCACGAACCCTTTATGACTGACCCGGCCATTGAACGGAAACGGTACAACAAGCAGCAGGCCTTGCTGCGCATCGGCGATGAGGTTGCAGAACAGATCTACCTGAGAACCCTTGAAATCGTTTCGCACACCCCCTGAACCGGGACACAGACCCGCCATGCGTCAAGACCAGCTCAACAAAACGTCCCGGCCTGATTTCGTAAACAGCCGGCGAACCGACACGTGCAGATAGCGGCCCTCCTCCATAAAAACCCCCTGGTCCTTGCCCCCCTGGCCGGCTACAGCGACCTCCCCTTCCGGCTTCTCTGCCGCCGCTTCGGGGCCGGTCTCTGCTACACGGAAATGGTCAGCTGTCACGGCCTGGTCTATGACCGGCAAAAAACCGTGCAGCTGACCCGGAGCGTGCCGGAAGAAAGACCCGTGGCCCTCCAGCTTTTCGGGGCCGATCCGGAGAAGATGGGGAAGGCTGCCGCCATTGCCTCGGAGATGGGTATTGATATCATCGACATTAACATGGGGTGCCCGGTCAAAAAAGTCGTGAAAAAGGGTGCCGGCGCCGGACTCATGAAAACCCCGGACCTGGCAGCAGCAATAATCCGCAGGGTCTGCGCCAGCACCTCCCTGCCGGTGAGCGTCAAGATCCGGCTCGGCTGGACGCCCGACACCCTTACCGCGCCGCAGTTTGCGCGGATGGCAGAAGAGAACGGCGCCAGCCTCATAGCGGTTCACGGTCGGACCTGGTCCCAGGGATTCGGCGGCGACGTTGACTGGCAATCCATTGCAAGTGTAAAAAAAAGCGTCGCAATTCCGGTCATCGGCAACGGTGACATCACCAGCCACCGCGATGCCCTTGATAAACTTGCGCGCTGGGGCTGCGACGGCGTGATGATCGGCAGGGGCGCCATGGGAAATCCATGGATATTCAGCCCCGCAGACACGCCTGGCAGCCTTTCAGAGCGCTGCCAGGGCCTGCTGCAGCACCTGGAGCTCATCCGTCTTTACTACAGCGAGCCGGACCGGATGCTTGCCAGGATAAAAAACCATGCCGGCCGGTATTTTAAAGGCATAACGGGTGGTTCCGCTTTTCGGCGGCGGATTTACGCCGCCCCCACCTTTGATGCCCTGCAAAACATTATCAGCTAGCTGAGCCGCGGCCGGCATCTCCCGGCAGACCGCTTGCCGTTGTTCCGAATATCCCATAACCGGGCACCTCGTTCCCATCACGGTGCCCGGAACAGTTTTGCTTGCCTGTCGGAATAATTTATGCTAGAAAATTACTTTTCGCAGACAGCCAGCTCCAAGGAAGCATTACTCTGCAACAGTCTGCCGTCCCTTTGTTACAGCACTGCACGCCCCCGGTACGTTCATCTGAAACCATGAAGTGCCGGAATAGTGCCACTGCAGCAGGGACTGGAAGAACAAACTCGATTACACTTACAACAAACAGAGGGATTCACTCATGAAAAAAATACTGGTTGCAAACCGTGGAGAGATCGCCATCCGCGTCATTCGTGCGGCGCAGGAGTTATGTTATTCAGCGGTCGCCATTTATGAGACACCGGATACCGATGCCCTGCATGTCCGGGTGGCGGACGAGGCCATCTGGCTCGGTGACGGGCCGCGTTCGGACTATCTCGATATCGGCAAGGTAATCAAGGCGGCGCGGAAGTCCGGGGCCGACGCCATTCATCCCGGCTATGGCTTCCTCGCGGAAAATCCCTTTTTTGCCAAGGCCTGTGAAGAAGCGGGGATCACCTTTATCGGCCCTTCCTCCCAGGTCATCACCAACCTGGGTAACAAGGTCATTGCCCGCGAGATCATGGCCGAGGCAAATATTCCCATGGTGCCCGGTACTCAGAACCTT
>JAFDCC010000169.1 GCA_019312985.1 Deltaproteobacteria bacterium | reverse complement strand
GCACCTGCTCGAGTATGACGATGTCATGAACAAACAGCGGGAGGTTATCTATCAGCAGAGGCGGGAATCGCTGGACAGCAGCAACATCAAGCCGCTGATTGAGGAGATGATCACCGAGGAGATGGATGGTGTTGCTGCCGAGTTTGCCGAGCCGAAAATAGCGTCGGCTGACTGGGACTGGACGGGGATCAATGAACGCCTCCAGGATATCGTCGGCTTTGCTCCGGAATGGAGCGAGGAGGACCGGCAGGAGCTGGATGAGGAAAGCTTTGCGGCCCGGCTCCAGGATTTTGCCAGCCAGGGCTATGCGGCGCAGGAGGAGCGGATCGGCCTGGAGGGCATGCGGTATCTTGAACGGGTGATTTTTTTGCAGATGGTCGATACTTACTGGAAGGAGCATCTGCTCAACATGGATCACCTGAAGGAAGGCATCGGTCTGCGCGGCTACGGCCAGAAGAATCCTCTCAACGAATACAAACGGGAGGGTTTTGAGATGTTTGCCAATATGATCGAGACGGTGAAGGGGCAGACGCTGAAGACCCTGTTCCGCATCCAGATCAAGAATGATGAGGACCTTGCCCATGACGAGGCCATTGAGAAGAGAAAACGGCAGCAGGCAGAGATGCGCCTGCGCCGGGGCAGTCAGGCAAGTGCCAAACAGCAGCAGCCCATGAAAAGGGAAGGGGAGAAAGTCGGCCGCAATGATCCCTGTCCCTGCGGCAGCGGCAAAAAATATAAAAAATGCTGCGGCCGGCTGAAATGATCCGGTGGACTTTACAGACACCATTCTGACAGGTTCTGAGCGGTGATTATCAGGGGATTTCAATACGCGGCCGCGGCTGCCGGCATCAGGAAAAAAGACCGGCTCGACCTCGGTTTGATCTATGCGGAAAAACCGGCCGCTGCCGCCGGTGTCTTCACCACCGGACGGGTCAAGGCGGCGCCGGTCCTGCTCGACATGGAGCGTTTAGCCGGCGGCAGAGTCCAGGCAATCCTGGTGAACAGCGGCGTGGCAAATGCCTGCACCGGAGCAGGGGGTATGGCGGCGGCGCAGGCGTGTTCCGCCATGGTGGCCGCGGCCCTTAACATCGACGAGAACCTGGTGCAGCTCGCCTCCACCGGTGTTATCGGGGAACAGCTGCCGGTTGAGAAAATAGCGGCCGTAATGGGTGACCTGGTGGCCCGCCTGGCCCCCGCCGGCGCCGGAGACGTTGCCCGGGCCATCATGACCACCGACACGGTTCCCAAAACAGCGGAGCGCTCCTGCAGCATCGGCTCACGGGAAGTGAAGCTCTTCGGCATGGCCAAGGGGGCCGGCATGATCATGCCAGATATGGCCACCATGCTCTCCTTTGTCATGACCGATGCGGACATCGGCGCAGCCGTCCTGCAGCACCACCTGGTCGAGGCGGTGAACCGGTCATTCAATCGTATCACCATTGACGGCGACACGAGTACCAACGATACGGTCCTGGCCCTGGCAGGATGCAGTGCCGGCAATCCGGCGCTCATTTCCCTTGCCGAACCTGGAAACGATGCCTTTGGCGCTGCCCTGAAAGACCTTCTTCGGGACCTGGCCCTGCAGATCGTCGCCGACGGCGAAGGCGCCACCAAGCTGGTGACCGTCAGGGTGATCCATGCCGCCTCTTCTGAGGATGCTGAACAGGCGGCCCGTACCATCGCCAACTCGCCCCTGGTCAAAACAGCGTTTTTCGGCGAGGATGCCAACTGGGGAAGGATCATTGCCGCCCTGGGCCGGTCCGGTGCAGTCTTTGCGCCGGACAGAGTCGACATCACCTTTGATGACGTGCGCCTCGTCCGTAACGGAATGGCCCTCGGGCCGGCGGCAGAGAAGGCAGCCACGGCAGTCCTGAAGCAGGACCGTTTTACCGTCACCGTTGACCTCAAGGAAGGGAATGCCTCCGATGAGATCTACACCACCGACCTCTCCCTCGACTACATCAAGATAAATGCCGATTACCGCAGTTGAGTGGATTCAATTTTTCCGCCGTGTTCCTTGCGGTTCCAGCCCACCGTATATAATTTATAGAAATAAAATAACTGGGAAGTGATTTTTCAACTGTTCGGGAGGGAAGATCATGGCTGATGAAGCCAGTAAGGTTTGTCCGGAGTGCAATGGAGAAAAAAAGATTGGCGGCAACTGTGTCTGCGACATGGAGTGGCGCGGCTCACAAAAAGGGGATGCGTGGGAGGATTGCATTTGCACGGAGGAGGAAACCTGCCCCGTGTGCCAGGGAACCGGATTTGTGACCGCTGATTGAGGGCACCTGTTGCCTGACAATCGATTGGGCCGTCTTTGCTTGCCACAAATCTCAGCCGACGATCCAGACAGCGGTGTTGTCACTCATGGCGAGGACCTTCTCCGTGACGCTGCCGAAAACGCCCTTGGCCATCTCCTTGTGGCGGCGGCCCATTACTATTGTCCCAAAGTCGTCAATGAGAGCCTGGCGAACTATCTGGCGGCTCGGGTACATCCCTTTCCTGGTCTCGAGCCGGTGGATGCGTTCGGGTGGGAAACCGCTGTTGATAAGCATCTGGCGCGGGGCCAGAAAATAGATTTCTTTATCGCTGCCATGTTTCCCGCACCACTCAGGTGACAGGAGCCGGTTGCAGTAGCCCTCGCTGAGATCCTGCTTCTGGGCAAACATGGAGGCGGAATGGAAAAGAGTCACCTCGGCATGGGGGTTGCCCTTCAGGATATGGCAGAGATGATCGACGGCATTGAGGGTGAAATGGGAGCCGTCGACCGGGACGAGAAACGTGCGGGAATCGACAACCCCGTCGATTATCCAGATCGGCACGTCATGGCATTTCTGCACCATGGTGCTGGAGACGCTTCCCATGATCAGTTCCTCAAGCTTTGAGACCCCCCGCCTGCCGATGACGAGGGCGTCAAACATGCCCTTCCTGGCACTGTTGAGGACTTCGGCCGCCGGGCTTGTTGTCGATATTTTGAGCTCGGTACTTACCTGTTCCGGGGCTATGCCGTTGCGCCCAAGCCTCTCTACCGCCCGGTGCAGGAACTTTTTTGCCGAGGTGCACTGTTTTTGCTTTTCCCTGCTGAGAGAGTTCATCAACTCCTGCTCGTTGAGCCACTGGCTGGCAGCCTCAGACGGGCTGCAGGGGATGACCGTCAGGAGATGGATACGAATATCTTCCTGGCCGCCGAAGAGGCGCTCCAGGTAATGCAGGGTGTTGGAGCTGTAAACGGAAGCATCCATGGCAATAAGCAGTTTTTTTTCCATCCCGTTCGCCTCCCTTCGTTTTTAATACAAAGGATTATCATATGAGCAGGTTATGCCGCAATAGTTTTCAAAGACAAGCTTGCGGCCGGTTTCCCGGACATAATCGGGCGTCAGGGGGATTTTGCCGCCGCCGCCGGGGGCGTCAACGGCAAAGGTCGGGACCGCCATGCCGGAGACGTGGCCGATCAGGGACCGCATGATTGCCAGCCCCGATTCCACCGGGGTACGGAAATGATCTGTGCCCCGGGTCATGTCCGCCTGGAAAAGGTAGTACGGCCGGACCCGGATGGCCAGGAGGCGGTAAAGCAGTTTTCTGATAGTTTCCGCGTCGTCGTTGACTCCCCGAAGCAGTACGGTCTGGCTGCCGAGCGGAATGCCGGCGTCTGCCAGGCGGCTGCATGCTGCTGCCGCCTCCGGGGTGACCTCGGCCGGATGATTGAAATGGGTGTTTATGTACAGCGGGTGGTACCGCTTCAGCATGGCGGCAAGTTTCCTTGTCACCCGCATGGGCAGCGTGCAGGGAACGCGGGTGCCGATGCGGATAATAACAACATGTTTTATGGCCCGCACCCTGGCGAGAATGGCGTCGAGGCAGCTGTCCTCGAGCAGGAGCGGATCACCGCCCGAGATAAGTACATCCTTTATTGCAGGGGTCTGCTCAAGATAGGAGAGGCCGGCTTCGATGGTTTCCCGGCTGACATGCATCCGCTCCTGGCCTACTTTGCGTTTCCTGGTGCAGAACCGGCAGTAGACGGCACACTGGTTGTGGATCAGGAAGAGGGCGCGGTCCGGGTATTTATGGATCAGGTTCGGGACCGGGCTCAGGTTCTCTTCATTCAGCGGGTCCTCCGGGCAGACAGTATCCTGGAGTTCGCGCTCGTCTGGTACCGCCTGGCGCCAGAGGCCATCACCCGGTTTTTTTATGAGGCCGAGGTAGTAGGGATTTATCCGCATGGGGTAGATACGGGTCACCCTGTCCAGTTGGCCGGGGACAGAACCGAAGAG
>JAFDCC010000168.1 GCA_019312985.1 Deltaproteobacteria bacterium | reverse complement strand
TGAACCATGGCAAGCCCCATCCCCGTCCCTTCGCCGAGCTCCTTGGTCGTAAAAAAGGGATCAAAAACCCGCTCGATGATAGCCGGGTCGATCCCGGCGCCGGTATCGCCGACGGAGATCTCGACATACTCGCCCGGCTTCATTTCCGGCCGGGGGGCAAGGGCTGCAGTGTCGAGAAACTTATGGTGCAGACCGATCGTGAGGGTTCCCCTCTCGTTCATGGCATGAACAGCATTGGTGCACAGATTTATCAGCAGCTGGTCTATCTGGGTTGGATCCACGAGAATCGTGCCGCATTGCGGATCCAGATCTTCCTCAATTTCCACCATGTTCGGGATGGTGGAACGGAGCATGTTGAGAGTTTCCCTGACAACACCGTACGGCCTGAGAGGCTGCAGGCCCCTCTCGGTCTTGCGGCTGAAGGAGAGGATCTGGCTGACAAGGTTCTTGGCGCGATTGGAGGCGGCCAGCACATTCTGCAGCTTCGTGGACACAGGGCTGTCCTGCGCCACAAGGTGCCTGGCCAGGTCGGTGTTGCCGATTATTATGGTCAGGATATTGTTGAAGTCGTGGGCTATGCCGCCCGCCAGTGTGCCGATCGCTTCCATCTTGTGGGCATGGCGCAGCTCGATTTCCAACTTTTCCCTTTCCTCTTCCGCCCGCTTGCGCTCACGTATTTCCGCCTCCAGTTCATTCTTTGCCCGGGCAAGTTGCTCTGCCTGCCGTTTCACGCTTTCTGTATGGCGGAAATAAAAAAGGAGGTAGAGGCAAACAGAACCGGTAAAAAAGAGAATGAACCCGGTACGCCCCAGACATGCCAGGACCTGTACTGCTGCAGGAACTCCTCTGTCGGTTTACAGTATGCCTTCCATGAGCGGTCCGCCACCCTGACATCCAGGCTGTAGTGGTATCCCTTGGCAACCGTTTCCTCCGCAGGGTTGCTATCAAATTCCCGAACCTCTTTGCCAGACTTGTAAAAGCCCATGAAGCGTGTGGCGGAATCGTTCTCTTTCGTATCAAACAGATAGATGTCTATTGCCTGGCGTGACAGGACTGACAGGGCCTGCGCCAGCATCTCGTCAACCCGGAACACTCCGGCAACGAAGCCGAGAAGTGCAGCGCGGTGTCCTGCTACAGTCTTGAACTCCAGGTTTTTTTTGTAAACCGGCAGAAGTACCAGGAGGGCAAAGTGCTCTCCCGACTCCTGCACAAGCCTGATCCGTGAGGTGGCAACCGGACTTGCCATGTCCCTGGCCAGGTGGAGGGCTTCAAGCCGGACAGGGTTGGACCCCAGGTCGTACCCCAGGGCCTCTTCATTCCCTGCTTGGGGCTCGAGGTAATAAACCGGGTAGTACTCGGCGCGCCTGCCGGCCGGCACCATTTCCCCCTTCTCTATTCTCTCGGTTATACGATAGCCGGGCAGCCCGTTGCGGCGGGCACCTTCTTCGTGCTGCAGCCGTTCTGCAGCCACCACGCGCGGAATCCATTCCAGGGCCTGCAAACCGTTGTGATTGGCAAGAATCGCCCGAGTAAAGTCAAGAAACTCCAGCCGCTCCACTTTTTCAGAGGCATTGAAAAAAGCGGCAAGGGAGTATATTTCATCGATGCTTTTGTCAATCAGTTCCTGGAAGGTGGATATCCGGTCTTTTCCCTTTTCCCTCAGGTTGATGTGAATTTTTTCCTGCTCAAACTCATTGAATGCGACAAATGTGGCAAATGCAAGACCAGCGCCGAAAGCAGCCAGCAGAAGAAGGGCAATATATTGATTTTTCTTAAGAAAGAACATCTACAACGGTATATTTTCATAAACAGGCCCGTTACTTTTTACTCTGCATGTTTTCGGCCCGGCGGCCTGCGTCAACTCCAGGCTGAAGATACTACACTGTAGACCGCTGAAGACTATTGGTCAACCAAATAGCCGGGATAACGTCAGAACAAAGAAGGGCAGTGAACTCGATTGTTGTTGAAAGCCGGCGGAAAAGAAATAAGGCCCGGCAGGATGTCTGCCCCCATTATGCAGCGCGGTGACGCCGGCCTGTTTCAGGGTGGTCAAAAAAACCAAACTGCCGTATCATGGGGCCCGGGGTATAAATATATTTTTGGAACTGAACAGGCAGGAACCGCAAGCAGCATGGATCAGAAAAAAAACGGGCGGCCCGGCTTTGACCGGCGGATGAGCCGGGATGAAATAAACTGCTGTCCCATCCTCCGCTGGGAAGGGAGCACCATCGTTGTCCATGACAGTGCCGGGCTGAAGGAGGCGATGCGCAAACTTGCCGGCGAATCTCTCCTCGGCTTTGATACGGAAACCCGCCCTGCTTACAGAAAGGGTGAAAGCTACCCGCCCTCGCTCCTGCAGCTTGCCGGCAGGGACGAGGTATTCATTTTCCAGCTCAGGCACCTTGGACTGGCCGCACCGCTGCGAAAGCTCCTGGCCGATCCCTCTGTCATCAAGGCAGGGGTGGGCCTGGACTTTGACATCCGCGAGCTTCAGAAACTGTCCCGCTTCAAGCCAGCCGGATTTTTCGACCTGGGAAACCTTGCCAGGGAAACGGGAATCAGGAACCACGGGTTGCGGGGTCTGGCCGCGGTTTTCCTCCGAATGCGTATCCCCAAGGGAGCACAGACTTCCAACTGGGCCAGGGACACACTCACCCCAAAGCAGGTACTCTATGCCGCCACCGATGCCTGGATCGGCCGCCGGCTCTACCTGGCAATGCAGAAGGTGCCGGACCGGGATTAAGGCGGCAGAACCTTGCCCCTTATCCCCACCCCTGACCGGCACCCAGCCCACCTCTGCAGCCGCGATTTCCAGGTGCAGGGCGCTTTAATATCCCCATTGCAGTGGCATGATTTTTGCCCTCCTCCCTGGTGCAATTCCGGCAAAAATTAAAAAAATGATTACTATTTAATAATAAATATCAAAACATTTCTGTTGTAATGTTCGCTTTTGTAATGCGAAATATAAATCGTGCGGTGAATGATATGGCAGCCTTTAAAGAAAACACGGGAGAAAATTTTCGCTGGTCTGTCCCGGAACTTTTTTTCACCATCCTTGTCGGGATTGCTTCTGTTGCGTCCCTCTGGCTCTTTGCCGGACTCCTGCTGATGATTTTTTTGCTGTGAGGTGGAAAAAGACTTTAGCGGGCATCAGAGTTTTTCCTCTCCGGTAAAAATGATTTCCATTGCTGCAGGCAGGAAGAATAAATCGTCCTGTCTGCAGTTTCCTTCTTTTGCAAAACCATCCTGAGGCCTTCCGCCGCCTCCCGGTTCTGCGGCAGCAGCATACCTGTATCCAGTGCCATGCAACCGTAATTCGTGTATAATGCAGGCGAAATATGCTGCAGCCCTTTTGCAGCGCCAACAGGGCAAACCACTCCCGCTAAAGCCTCTTTTGTTGGCAGGGCAGAAATAACGGGCGGATTTTTTTTTAATGACTAGTATTTATGCAGCAGCAAAAAAACAATATCGGGGGCAGCAGCAGCCCCGCTGAAATGAACTTTTATTATGCGATTTGACGAACTCGGGCTCAGTCCCGAAGTAATGCAGGCCGTAACCGAGATGGGTTACACTGAACTGACGCCCATCCAGGAACAGACATTCGGCCTGATCCGCGCCGGCCGCGATCTTGTGGCCCTGGCCGAAACCGGTTCCGGCAAGACCAGCGCCTGCGGCATCCCCCTCGCAGAGATGGTGGATCCAGCGATTGCCGGCATACAGGCCCTCGTCCTGGTCCCCACCCGGGAACTCGCCCTGCAGTACGTAGTCGAGCTCAGCCAGATCGGCAAGAACACCGGCATAGCCCCCTTTGCCATCTACGGCGGCTTTCCCATGGATATCCAGAAGGCCAAGCTGGCCCACGGCGTCCATATCCTGGTGGCGACGCCGGGGCGGCTGATCGACCACCTCTACAACAGCACCCTTACCCTGGAGCAGGTCCGGATCCTGATCCTGGACGAGGCTGACGAGATGCTCAAGATGGGCTTTATTGACGATGTCAAGTTCATCCTCTCCTGCATCATGAATGAGCACCAGACCCTTCTTTTTTCCGCCACCATGCCCGCTGACATCGAGGAGCTTGCCAACTCTTTCCTGAAAGATCCGGTCCAGGTAGCGCTGAACAGGGAAGAGGTCTCGCCCCAGTCCATCATCCACCGCTTTCGCTTTCTTTCTGAGAAAAACCGATTGCAGGTACTGAAACAGTACCTCCAGGAGGAAAAGCCGGCCCAGGCGATCATCTTCATCAATTCCAGGCGCAACGGCGAACTGCTCTTCCGCAAAATGAAAGGATCGGTGGATTCCCTGGAATATATCCACGGCAACCTGGACCAGAACAAGCGCACCTCGATCTTCAACCGTTTCAAGCAGGGGAAGATCGGGGTCATGATCGCCACCGATGTCGCCGGCCGCGGCCTTGATTTTTCCGGGGTAAGCCACATCTTCAATTTTGATTTTCCCCGTGAGCTGGAGGGCTACGTTCACCGTACCGGCCGCACCGGCCGGATGGGGAGGAAGGGGGTGGCGATCTCCCTCGTCACCGGCCGCGATCTCGGTGCGGTCAAACGGCTCCTGAAGGAAAAGGGCATCCCGGCTGCCTGGGACGGCAAGGTCCCGGACCTGAAGAGGGTCGGCGCCGCAAAATCATCCAGGGGACCGGGCCGCCGGCCCGGAACCAGGAAATCGCGCCCGGGGCGGCAGAAGAAAAAGCCGGCACCCCGCACCTGACCATGCTCCGGGCGGATCACAGAAAGCAAGAGCAGGAGGGTATGGACAGCCACGGGGAAACTCAACTGCAGTCAGCTTTTCACCGCATTACCCCTGAGACGGTTATCAACCTGGTGGAAAAAACCCTGGGCCAGCGCTGCACCAACCTCTGCCGGCCCCTCATCAGCTATATCAACCGCGTCTACGAACTGGAAACCGGGGACGGCCGCGGCATCATCGTTAAATTTTACCGCCCCGGGCGCTGGTCGCGCGCCGGGCTGCAGGACGAGCACGATTTCCTCAATGAGCTAGCCGCAGGGGAGATCCCGGTTGTTGCACCGCTCACTCTCCGGGACGGATCGAGCCTCGGCAGTTCCGGCAGCATCCATTTTGCGGTTTTTCCGAAGACCGGCGGCCGCAGCTTCGACGAGTACAGTGACGAACAGTGGCTCGAACTTGGCCGCCTGCTGGGCCGCACCCACAACGTCGGCGCTCTGCACCTGCCGGAGGACAGGCTTACCATGGCACCGGACATCTCGACCCGGCAGCAGGTTTTCTTTCTCCTGCAGAACAACTTCATTCCCGCCGACATGGCAAACCGCTACCAGGACCTGGCCGAGGATTTCATCAGCACAGTAAGCCCCCTGTTCAACCCGGCGGACATGATCTGCATCCATGCC
>JAFDCC010000167.1 GCA_019312985.1 Deltaproteobacteria bacterium | reverse complement strand
GGCTTCCACCTTTTTCAGGGTGTCGTGGGCCACGGTGGAGGCGTTGGCTCCCTGTTTTTTGGAAACAGCGATGGTGACCGCCTCAAACTGGCCGGGGGCTGGCGGCGAGCCCTTTTCCCCGGCCGCAGGCCCAAGCCCCATGAAGACATAGCTGTCCGGTTCCTGTGGCCCGTCTGTCAACTCTGCCACATCACGCAGGTATACCGGCTTGCCGTTAAAGGCACCCACAACGACAGAGGCGACATCCTCGGCATTCGCCAGGAATGCCCCGGTTTCCACGACAAATTCCCTGTTTCCGGCCGGGTAGGCGCCTGACGGCAGGACAAAGTTTGCCCGCTGCAGGGCTCCCATGACCTGGAGCGACGAGGCCTGGTAAGCCTTGAGCCGCGCCTGGTCCAGGTTGACTGTCAGCTGCCTTTTCTGGCCGCCGATAATGGAAAACTCGGAGACGTTCTGGTCCTTCTTGAGCTCGTCCGCCAGTTCCGCCGCTATCCGGCGCAGTTCGTAGCCGGAGTACTTCTGCTGTTCGTCCCACAGGGTCAGGGTCAAAATGGGGACGTCGTCAATGGACTTGGGCCTGACAAGGGGCTGGCTGACGCCCGGCGGAATCTTGTCAAAGTTCGCCATCAGCTTGTTGTAGAGCTTGACGATGGAGTCCTCCATGTTCTCGCCGACGTAAAACCGGACTATCGTCAGGTTCATTCCCGGCTTGACAATGGAGTAGATGTATTCAACCCCCTTGATTTCCCAGAGAAATTTTTCCATCGGGCCGGTAACGCGGCTTTCCACCTCGAGGGCCGAAGCGCCCGGGTAGGCCACCATGACATCGATCATGGGAACCACGATTTGCGGCTCCTCTTCCCGCGGCGTTACCGCGACGGCAAAAATGCCTAAAAGCAGGGAGGCCAGAACCATCAGCGGCGTCAGCTTCGACTTGATAAAGGCCCCGGCAATTTTGCCGGAGATTCCCAACTTGTCCATGCTATTTCTCCGCCTCCAGGATAAAACCGTCTGTTACGGCTGAAACGTCCCCCGCAATAAATGTCTCCCCCGGTTTCAGTCCGGAGAGGATCTCTGTGCCTTGGGGGTACTTGCCGCCCAGGCGGACGAGCCGGAAGGTGATGACCCGGTCGGCGCCAACAACGTATACGCCGGTGAGCTGGCCCCTGGTGGCTATTGCCGCGGTTGGGACCAGGATGCGCTCCTCTTCCCCCACCGGGATTTTGACCCTCGCAAATAGGCCGCTGTGCAGCACCGTTTCTGCCGGCAGGCTGATGAAAACAGTGAAGGTGCGCGACCGGGGGTCAACGGCCGGGATGATTTCCGTTATTTTCCCCGGCAGCGCTGTTTTGTCCAGGGCGCGTATCGCAACCTCGACTTCCATGCCGGCAACGATCCGGCCGGTGAGCGATTCGTTGATTTCTGCCTCGAGCCTGTAGCGCGAGGTATCCTCGATGGTCAGGAGCGGTATGCCGGGCATGGCCATTGAGCCGGGGTCGACAAACTTGGCCGTGACCACCCCGGCAACCGGGGCGGTAATCTGCGTGTAGCCTTTGAATGCCTCTGCTTCGGCCAAACCGGCCCGGGTGCGTTTGACTATTTCCTGTATCCGCTCATACTCGATTGAGGTCACTTCCTTCTCGGTCTCAATTTTATCCAGTTCCTGGAGCGACAGGGCCTTTTCGTCAAAGAGATTCCTGAATCGGCCGTAGGTTTTTTCCGCAAGGGCCCGGTGGCGCTCCGCTGCACTGAGCGCCTGGAGTGCCTCCCGGTGGGCGGCCTCGGCCGCCGCCACCCTGCTTTTAATCTCTTCTGAGTCGATGGTGATGAGCAGCTGGCCGGCTTTGACCCTTTGTCCCTCAGTCACCAGCATTGCTGCAACCGGCCCCATGATGCGGCCAGATACAATGCTTTCGGTCGCCGCCGTCACCGTCGCCGTGGCTTCATGGTAAAGCGGTGTTTTCTGCCACTCTGCCATCATGGTTTTCACGCCGCTGATCACGGGACGCGCCACCGTGACGGAGCCCGGTTCAATCCTGTCTTTGCACCCGGCCACTGCCAGCACCAGCATCCCGGCAACAGCGATCACTCTTCTATTCATCCGTCGGCCTCCCCGTCTATTCTCCATGTCATTTGTCTGTAATATCTTCAGCAGGCTGCGCTTCCACCCCGAGTTCCTCAAGGATGACGCCGCTTTCAAAGCAGAGTCTGAGGGTGGCGAGCTGCTGTTCTTTTTGACGCGCAAGAACGTTGGTTCTTGCCTGGTCCAGGCTTACCTGGGCATCAAGCAGATCCACCAGCGGCGAAAGCGAGTTCTCGAAGCGGAGCCGGACAAGCCGCTGACCCTCTTCCGCCGTAGCCAGTGCAGAATGGGCCAGTTCAGCGTTTTTTTGGGCTTCTTCAACGCCGAGGTAAGACTCGTAAACCTGGAATGCTGCCCCATTGACGAGGCGCGCCAGATTTTCCCTCGTCTCGGCAATCCGGTAACTGGCCTTCTGTTTCTCGTGTTTACTTTTGGCACCGTCGAAGAGCTCCCACCGGAGCTGGGCAAATACCTGCCAGCTGTCACTCTCGTTACCAAAGGGGACATCGCTGTCATTCAACTGAAAGGAGGAACCTACACCCAGCGTCGGGGCAGAGGCGGCCCGGCTGAGCCGCAGGCTGTTTTCGGCGTTGGCAAAGTGGAACTGCATTGACTGGATATCCCGCCGCTCCTCCACCTTATTCCTGTAATATGCGTGGTCGTACAAGGGTAAATCGAGCTTGTCCGTTCCCGTTTGGACCGGGTGCTCCACGCCGAGGAGCATCCCGAGGGACCGCCGGGCGACCCGGAGATTTTTTTCGGCACTGACCAGTCGCTGCTCCGCTTCGGTCAGGGCGGTTGCGGCCCGCAGGGTATCGGCGTAGAGTCCGAGGCCGTTTTCGTAGCTTACCCTGGCTATGCGGAGGTGTTCCGCCGCGTCTTCAACCCCTTTCTGCGCGACCCCGACAAATTCCGCCGCCATCTGTGCCATGAGGTAATTCTGGGCCACCTGAAGGGCAACTGATTCCTGGCGGCGGTAGTATTCCTCCTTTTTGGCGGCATAGGCAGTCTCGCTCATGTCGATGCCGACGGAGGCCTGCAGGGCAAGGATGGGTTGAAAGAGAGACAGTGAGGTCTGGAAATCATTTTCCGCGGCCGGGTCATTGAGGGAGTCTATGGCAAAATCCTCCGCGGTAAAGCGGGCCTGGTTCAGCTTGGCCATGAAGACAAAGGTCGGATTGTTGGTCCGGAGGAAACGCTCCTCCAGGGAAATCTTCGGCCGGTAATGGCTGCGGGCGATGCCGATATCCTCTTTCTGGGCGGCAAGCGAATTCCTAAAGGCTGCGAGGCCGTGGTTGTCCTCCAGGGCCCGGCTTACGGCCTGCTGCAGCGTCAGCGGTTCGGCGGCCGAAAGCCCTTCGGCCGGGAAGGAAAAAAGGTATGGAACGCTCAGCAGAAAGGAGGCCAAGCCGATACGGCGCATGATTTTTTTGTGTCCCGCCATTGCTTACTCCTCAACGGTGCAGAATAAACCCTGCATGGTTTCGATCAGGCCGGTTACCCTGTTGTCGGTAATCCGGTTGTATATGAAATTGGCCTCGCGCCGGGGAGCGACAATCCCCTGGTTGCGCAGGATGGCAAGGTGCTGGGATACATTGGCGTCGCTGGTCTGCAGTACTTTGCTTATCTCACCCACGGTCATCTCCCTGTCCTGCAGAAGACAGAGGATCTCGAGCCTGAAGGGGTGTGCAATGGATTTCAGCAGCGACGCTAGGGCGGCGATCTGTGTTTTTTCCATGGGGAGCTCCTTGATGTTTAGCATTTAATTTAATGCTTAATTGTATGCCTGTAAAGGGGGCGCGACAAAATGACGCACTTCTGTATAAAAGCTAATTATTTCAAAAAATTATATTGGATATGAGGGGCCGGGGCAGAAAAAAAGTCCATTACAGGAAGGCTTCAATGCTTTGGTAAAATTTTTTGGCCACGACTCTGTAGCCTTCCCCGTTGGGGTGGATGGTATCATGCATCAGGGATTTGTTTCCCAGCAGTCCCCCGAGTAGGTCGGGAACCAGGAGGGCCCCGGTTTTTTCCGCCAGCTTTTCGTATTCCCTCCCGTATCCCCGGTCCAGAAGCATGAACTTGAGGCCGCCGATGACAGCGAGGGCGCCTTCCGCCTGGATTGCTGCAACGATTGTTTCCAGGTTCCGGAAGGCGACCCTTTTGTCTATGCCTCTTCGCAGGTCATTGCCGCCGAGAGTGATCAGGACGATGCGGGGCGAACGAGAGAGAACGTCCCGGTCCAGCCGCTCCAATGCCCCGGCTGTAGTGTCTCCCGGAACGCCGGCGTTGATCACCGGCCGGCCGGTCATGGCCGCCAGCTGGTCTGGGTAGCTTTTACCGGTCGGGGCGCCGGTGCCATAGGTGAGGCTGTCGCCAAAACAGATAATGTTTCCGCCTTCGGGGGAAAGAGGCGTCGGGCTGCTGCATCCCGCAACAAGGAGACTGGCGAAGAGAATGGCTGCTACAGAAAAAAACAGGTTTCCGGCACGCAGCAGAATGTTTCGTTCAGTGCTTCCTGCACTGCGGCAGGCGGGATCAGTATTGTTGCGCATTGAGTCTGGATTATTGCCGGCAGCGGGCATTTTTTGCCTGTCAAACAGTTGAATCGCATGCGAAGCGCTTGCAGGGCAGGGGAAGCAGCCGCACCACGTTCGAGTACGACCTCTTTTCGGCAGGTCTAAAATAGCCGCGGCGCAAAGTCAAGGAAAAAGCCGGACGATTTTTGCGGTTTTTCTGCAGATAAAACTTGACCTCGGGGGGCCGTTGTTGAATAGTATCACCTGTCGAAAACATGTATTGTTGTCCGGTAAGGGTACGGAGGTTGCTATCTGATAATTTCCAACAGGTGAGGTGAGCCCATGAAGATTACAATTGACAGAAATGTGGTGGAATTTGTCCCTGAAAATGCCGGGGAAACCACTTCAATGGAAACCCTGTGGCGAATTCTGATCGACTGCGTCAATGAAACAAAGAGCATGACCCCCATCGGCGAGTTTGTGCCGACAAAACAGAACCTTGCCCGCTTCACTATCGAGGGGGTGCCGGGCGGCAGGACCGTTATGTCTGAGCAGGTTTCAGAAGAGGACTGCACCTATCTCTGTGCCATCTGCAACAAGTACATGAACGTCAAGAAGGGCCAGGTAGTTCCCCTGTGCTGCGGCAGGTTGATGGAGGCCATGGACTGAACCGCGGCCCGGGAACCTGCGTCTCCATATGATAGGGGGCAGTCCGGCTTGCCGGGCTGCCCTTTTACTTTTTCCGGGAAGCGGGGCAGAAAAGCCCGGAAAACAATTTTATCCCTTTTTTTTCCATCCCGGCCTGGTTCCGGCCTGTCGCTTCGGGCAAAGGTGAAAAAAGGGTTGATTCTCTTTCTGTGGTAAGGAAAACAGGCTGCAACTGCCTTGACATTTTGCTGTTCAGCAACTACATTACTTGAACCTTGTCCAGAGCAGGCAAAATGAATTTTTGTGTCTGGAAACAGGTTTTGGCAAGAAACTGAATTTCATGACGTTATAAAATCAGGTCCCATGCCGATTCCGCCGGAGCTGGTCCTGATTTTCCCGCAGGTTACTCTTGGGAACAACTGCGAACCCGGACACGGGATTGAGTTTGCCCGAGGGCCTGCTGCTTCAGGACAGTTTCAAGTTAGCATGCCGGTAATGCCCGAATTCGGCCTCGCCGCAGAACTGAGTCGGGGGGGGTAAGCCAGGGCTCTAAGCGCTGATAGTGCTTGCCGGCTGCAGCAAGTGCCCGCCGAAAAATATCAATCGGAGGAGACATATGAGCAGGAAAAAGATTGCAGACAGTATAATAATCAGGGTCGGCGGCGGCATTCGCGAGGTTCCCCGCCACCCGGTTGAGATGCCCATAAATCACAATGCGGCTGACCAGGAAGCCGGTTTTGAGCACAGAAAAAAAATGGGTTCGCATGAAACAGAGCGGCTGGCCGATCAAAAGGGGGTTGCGGAAAAAAATTCCGCCTGAAAACCCCCTGGCGCTGCTGACAGATACGCCCTGTTCTCCAGGGGCATATGCCCTCTGGGCAGCATGACACAACAGCAGGGAAGACAAAGGCTCCGCCTCTCCGGCGGGGCCTTTTTTATTGGCACGGCGGGAAGGGGTTTCAGGCAGGCAATTTTATTGTTGTTTTCTCCGGATAAAAAAGTGTACTAATTCGTCAGAGATAGGATCATTAAACACAGTTCATACCAACTGCGTAAGGAGTATATCATGATAGGTGAGCTGGATCCCATTGAAGGCAACTGGTACCATCATCTCGACAAGGGACAGGATTTCATGGTGGTGGATGTCAACAGGCTGGAGGGTACCATCGATATCCAGTACTTTGACGGTGACATCGAGGAGCTTGAGATGGAGGAATGGGAGGATATGGACCTGGAGGAGGTCGAGCCTCCCGATGACTGGACCGGCCCGCTTGACGAGATGGAATCCGATGACCTGGGCTACGAGTAAGCCCGCCAACGGAATGCACCATAGAGCATGCAGCCAATACACGAGTTGCTGAACCGCATACACTGGGATCCGGAATTCGGGCGGGGCCGCTTTGAGATAGGCTACTACGACCGTTTGGAAAAAAATATCATCAGGGTCCCCTTCAGGGAAGTCACCCAGATGCCGGGCAACAAATTTTCTTTCCACGTTTTTGACGAGGATAATATTGCCCACTCTATTCCCATGCACCGGGTCCGCGAGGTCTACAAGGACGGGAAACTTATCTGGAAACGCGACCCCGAAGCGCTGCAGAAGTCATGCCCGGAATAATTACGCGCAGCACGAAAGAACAGCCCCGCAAGCAGCGTTCCGGTCCGGCACGGGGAGAATGGTTATTGCCGGCCGGAAGGACTTTCATTCTGCCTGCCGTTGTCCTCTCGGAGATATGAACAGATTCCGCCTCAAGCTCTATGAGCTCTATGCCAGGTATCACCTGAAACGGACCTGCCCGAAATGTCCCAGGGAGAGGCGGGAGAAGCGCGACATTTACCGCGAGGGGGAGTGCTTCTGGTACAGCCGCTGGCAAAAAGGCATCTACGGGGTCCGGACCTACCAGACCTACATTTTTTTCAAGAAAATCGGTATCAAAAAAGACCTGCTGTTAAAATAAGGACAATTGTCCCCTGGGCTGCACCAGAGAGACAAGTTTCTCCCAGATGCGCACCATGGCGAGTGTGTCAAGCCGGCAGTAGGCCAGCAGGTCCTGCCTGATTTTTTCCCTTTCCTCACTTTCCCGCACCGTTGCCAGCCGGGCATAGGCCAGCATGGCCGTCTCGCCTTCTGCGATGGCGAGGCCATCGTAGGAAAGCTCCGGCACCAGTGCGGGCAGAACGCTCTTGATAGAGTGGGAGCCGCACATCTCCCGGACATAGTAGTCCCTGTTGCGAAACGGCGTCATGAGGTCGACGATCTCGGCAACGAGGTTTTCGATTTCTCCGGCATGCGCGGGGAAGTCTGCGGCCATCTCCCGCAGGCGGCCCACCTCAAACGCCTGGTTGTAGACAAGAACGGTTTTGCAGGACCTGATGTCGGCAAGCAGTTTTGCAATAAGGGGCGGGCGGGGGTCCTGCCCCGCTTCCCCGAGAAATTCATGGTGCGAGAGAGTGCCTTCTGCAAGGACATGGAGGGAATACTGAAAGGGGACCTGCTGGTAGGGGCGCTGCTGGTCAAAAGAGGGAACGGGCTCCATGAATGTCTCGAAATCGAGAAAACCCACAGGTTCCGTCACCAGGGTGAGAAAATCGCCGATGGCGCGTCGGTTGACGTACTTTCTGCCGGTCAGTTCCGCTTCGACCTGGATCTGCATGGTTTCCGACAGGGTAAAGTCCGGGGGAATTTCCCGCATGTGTAGGACGCCGCCGGCATAGAGGCTGAACTTGCGGCTGCTCCGCAGGTTGCCGATGTCAAAGATGGAGCATTCCGGGATATGCTGCCAACAGTAAGGCTTGAAGTCGCAGTCGTACGGGGCGTTGCAGTAGGGGCCGATGTCAATCTCCGGTTCGCCCCCTGCGAGCATCTGCCGCATGGCCGCAAGCTGCT
>JAFDCC010000166.1 GCA_019312985.1 Deltaproteobacteria bacterium | reverse complement strand
TTTTAAAATCCGTCTGCGAGCGCTCCGCCGTAATGTCAAAGGCATGGCCGAGCTGCAGCCGCACCGTCTCGTTTTCAGGGGTGTGGTTCATGCGGTCCTCGCCGACGAACTGAACCGAGCCGCTCCTGTCCTGCTTGTAGACCCGCATCACGCCTTTCGGCAGCGGCAGCCCCAGGTTGGCGGCCGCGGTATTGTCAAAGGAAAGGTACACGGCAACCTTCGCCTTGGCAGCCGGACCTGGGAAGATGTTGCGGTAATAGTAGTCCTGCCCCTGCAGGAGGTACTCCTTGGCGGCGGCTACATTCTCGGCCTGCAGCAGGGCGACCTGCTTTGTCTGGTTTTCAAGGATGTCGGTTCTTTTCTCCAGGGTATAGAGGTGATAGTCGAGAAGGGATTCCCGGGCCATTCCCGGCGCCTCGGCCGCGAGGGCAATTTCCGGTCCCTGCCTGGTGAGCCGTTTTTCCAGAACGGGGCGCACCTGGTGGACATCGCCGGCAACGAGCTGCAGCCGCGCGTTTCTGTACGAGGTGCCGCTCGTGTTCGTCAGGGTTACCCAGCCGAGGAGGTTGAGCCTCTTCTCTGCGCTGTCAAGCTCGGCCACGTAGTCTGCCTGCCAGCCGAGGCCGCCGGTAAGGTAGCTGAGCTCAAGGGTCTTCTCGCCCGCGCTCCTGCTCGCAAGCTGCATGACCAGCGTTGGCCGGTCGCGCAGGTTTGCCGGGACATCCGGAAAAATAAGGCGGCCCCCCGACACGCCGGTTTCTATCCTGGAACCGACTCGCAGGACAACGCCGTTGTTGGCGCTGAGCACAACGGCTTTTTCCTCTGTTTCCTCGCCAGTGGTCGGGTGGGTCTTTACAATGCCGACGGTCCTGCCGATGTACTTTTCAAGGAGTTTGCCGGGGGTGAGGAGATCGAAATCAAAGTTCTGCTCAAGAACCACGACGTCCTCCCGGGGACTGCCCTGCAGCAGGGCGGTTTCCGGCCGCATCATGCCGCTTACCTCGCGGAATGCCAGGGTGCTGGTGGTTGCCGGCAGGTAAATGGTGCGCCTGTCCTTCACCAGGGCAAGGTTATCGTTGTAAATCGTCACCGCAACCCCTTGCTGGTCGGCAAGGGTGCTGACCTTCTCGTCCGGCCCGGCCGCTGCGTTTCCGGCCCAGGCCAGCAGGAGCAGCAGCAGGGCTGCCCCCCTTGTGTACCTGTTGCCCATAGTCCCTCCGGTTTTTGTCTGGTTGAAGGCGGGCCGGCCCTTTTGCCGGGAAACGGAACCATCCGCCCCGGCACCATGCCGGCCTCTTCCTGATGATGTATTCCAGTTGCGCCAAAAAATCAAAGAGTGATTTGCCCCGTCGGGCCTCCCGTCCACTTTTCCGCCCCGTACGAGTAAATCTTATCGTTGCATAAAAACGCCTAAAAACGTATAGTAGGCCGCCTGTCCGGTATTATACCGTTAAATTTTCCAAGGTCGATAGAAACGTTGAGGAGCAGAACAGTATGTACAGTGCGTCAGATTTACGCAAGGGCCTTAAAGTCCAGATAGACGGCGAGCCCTATATCGTCGTTGACTTCCAGTTTTCCAAGCCGGGAAAGGGCCAGGCCCTCTACCGGACGAAGCTCAAGAACATGGTGACCGGCAACCAGTTTGACCGGACATTCAGGTCCAACGACAAGTTTGAAAAGGCGCCGCTGGAAGAGAGGACCATGCAGTACCTTTATTCCCAGGCCGATGAGTTTCACTTCATGGACACAAAGAATTACGAGCAGATCGTTATCATGGCCGACCAGATCGGCGACGATGTCAACTTCCTGGTGGACAACATGGAGGTGCAGATCCTGCTTTTCAACAAAAACCCCATCGGCGTCACCCTGCCGAACTTTGTCAACCTTGTCGTGACACAGGCGGACCCCTGGGCAAAGGGCGACACCTCCGGCAGCGACTCGAAACCGGTCACCGTTGAAACGGGGTACGTCCTCCAGGTACCACCCTTTATCGAGGAAGGGGAAACCATCCAGATAGACACCCGCACCGGCGCCTACATGACAAGGGTCAAGGGCTGAGTTTTTCCGGCGGGCACCACAAAAACCAGAGTACAGGGCAGAAATGCTTGATGAAGCCGGCCTGCGGCAGCGGGCTAAACTCATACAGGCAGTGCGGTGTTTTTTTGTTGGCAGGGGCTACATGGAGGTCGACACCCCCCTGCGGCTGCCGGTCCTGATACCGGAAGCCCATAACAGGGCAGTGGAGTCAGACGGCTTCTTTCTGCAGACATCGCCCGAGAGCTGCATGAAGCGCTTGCTGGCCGAAGCCGGCTGCAGCAGAATTTTCCAGGTATGCCGATGTTTTCGCGGCAAAGAGCGCGGCGACCGCCACCTTCCGGAGTTTACCATGCTGGAGTGGTACCGCACCGCCTGCGACTACCTTTCCCTCATGGAGGAGTGCGAGGACCTGCTGGTCGAGGTCGCCCGGGAGGCTGGATCCGGCGTTTCGCTTTCCGTGCAGGGAGCGGCTGTTGACCTTGCAAAGCCGTGGGAGCGGCTCACGGTTGCCGACGCCTTTTCCAGGTACGCCCCACTCCCGCTGAACCGGGCCCTCGCGCAGAA
>JAFDCC010000165.1 GCA_019312985.1 Deltaproteobacteria bacterium | reverse complement strand
GGGCTGCATTATGGTTGCCCTGGCAATGGCAACCCGCTGTCTCTGGCCGCCGGAAAGCTGGTCAGGACGATGGTTAGACCGGTCGCCGATACCAAAGGCCTCCAGGGTTTCCTGAACCCGTTTTTTCCGCGTGGCCTTTTCGATCCCGGCCAGGATAAGGGGCAGTTCTACATTCTGTTCTGCTGTCAAGCGCGGCACCAGGTGAAAAAACTGGAAAACAAAACCGATCTTGTGGCGTCCGACATCGGCCTGTTCCTTATCGTTCTGGCTGGTAGTCATGATTCCGTCCAGCTCGTAGGTGCCGGAGTCCGGTCTGTCCAGCAGGCCTATAATATTGAGCAGGGTTGACTTGCCGGAGCCGGATGGGCCCATGATGGCAATATATTCCCCCTTCCCGGCGTTGAAATCAACATCACGGAGGGCATGGACCGCCTCTTCGCCGACCTGAAAAATCCTCTCAATCTGCTGAAGCCGTATCATTATTCTGCAGTGATCTTGACACGCACCCCGTCTTCAAGGCCGGGCCGGTCCGTGGAGATAACCACCGATTCTCCTTCGTGCAGCCCGTCTACAACCTGGGTATTGTCCCAGTTTGAAAGGCCGACCTTTATCTCTTTTTCCTGGAGGGTACCAGACTTGAACTGATAGACAAATACCCTGCTGCTGTCCAGCAGGGCCTGGGTCGGAATCCACAGCACATCATGCGCAACTGCTGTGACTATCTCCACGTCCGCGCTGTAGCCGGCCAAAAAATCCCCGCCGTCTGCGTTGTTGACAAAATGGACCTCGACATCCACGGTCCGTGCCTGTTTTTCAAGATCGAGGACATAGGGATCCATGCGGCTGACCCTGGCGGCAAAACGTTTCTCCCCGAAAGCGTCCATGATGACCCGGGCCTCCATACCGACCTTGACCAAAGGGGCATCCACCTCGTCAATGGGGGCGATGACGTAAAAGCAGGAGATATCGAGGAGCTCAATTGTCGGGGGGGTGGCAATGCCGGGCGGGGAAGGCGTCACATATTCATTCAGCTCGCCGTTTACCTTGGCAATGATCCCGTCAAAAGGAGCAAAGAGCATGGTGCGCTCCAGGTTGGCCTGCATTACGTTCAACCTGGAACGGACGGCGGAAACCTGGACATCTGCCGCTTCTGAGGCGGCCCGGCGCACCTTGGCCTCGGTGATGGCATTATCCGCTGCCTGGTCGGAGACGGCATTGTCGCGGATAAGCTGCTGCATCCGCTCAGCCTCCCGCTGCGCTATGTCAGCCTGGAGCAGGGACGCCGCTGCCTTGGCTTCGGCTACCCTGATATCGTTTTGCACCAGCGCCACCTCAGCCTTCAGGTCCTTGTTCCAGAGTTCAAGCAGCAGTTGGCCTTTTTTGACCCTATCTCCTTCATCAACGGTGAGGACACTGATCTGGCCGCCGGTGGCAGGTGACAGGTTAGCCTTGCGGCAGGCCTTGAGTGTTCCCGCCCTGGTATTGGCGACTACCTTCTCGACTGTACCGCGGCTGACCTCTGCCACCGTAACCTCGATCTCCTTCGGGCGCAGCTTGAGCCACGCGAGCAGGCAGGCAATTACAACGAGAAGCAGAACTCCGAACCAGCGCAAACCGTGTCGAGGCATAGACCCTCCTTTGCATGGCGGAAGTGAAGCTGGATGTTACACGAGTGAATATATATAATATATATGAATCAAAAATGCGGTGATGTCAATGGGTTAAATGGCAAACCGGGCTCAGCAGCATTCATGTCCGGCATCCTTGCCCTTGATCCAGGTCTGGATGATGTAGGAGGCACAGCCGACGCCGGGAGTGACGCTTATTGCGCCGGCGGGGCAGTTTGTGGCGCAGGCGCCGCATTCCATGCAGCCGTCGCGGTCCGCCAGCTGAGCTTTGCCGCTTTCCACCCTGAAAACGCTATGGGGACAGACAGCTTCGCACATCGAGCAGCCGGTGCATTTTTCCACTTCAAACTGCAGGGTCGTGACATTATCGAGATATCTGAAATTTTTCATATGCTTTTTCAATTTGCCATTCTGTTGCCGGCTGGCGACACAGCATATTCCGCCTCTTTCTACCGGGCAAACGGTGCGGCCACCCAGGCCACGGCAGCTGCCGCAACCGCGACGGCCTGGAGGGGAATCCCCTGGCGCATTTCCTTTTCCACCCCGGAGGGCGAGGTAAAGGGAGTTGCCCCGGTAAAGTTCATGGCTGCATAGGAACTTACCGCCGTGGCGAGAAGGATGAGGGAGATTGATTCCAGCCGGGTGACGGCGCCGTCCGTTAGCAGTATTGTGAGCACGCCGGCAGCGAGGCCGGGGAAAATGCCCTTGATATAAAAGCGGCGCGAGGGAAGCCAGGGAAGCATGGCCGGCACAATGACCGCACCGGCCAGGACACCCAGGAGATAGGCACCAGCGCCATGCAGCCCCCTGAACCAGGCCGTGGAAAAAGAAAAAACACCTGGGCCGATGCCGGAAAGCAGAAAGAGGCCCAGGAGAATTACCAGGGTCGGCCGCACAATGAGTGCGAGTTCCACCGGGACCAGAATTATTCTTTCACCAACCGAGAAGGTAATGCGGCGCATTTCCGGTTCCGCCCTGCACCCCTTCTCCAGAAAGGCCTGCAGATCGCCTGCCCGGATGGGACCCCAGATCACCTTGAAGCCGCACCCCTTTTTGACCTCTCTGGCAGAAACGCCGGGGGCAGCAAGTTGCGGCAGGATTAATTCCCGATGACGAACAACTTTTTCAAGGCCGCTAAGTTTTACCTGACGGATGACCTCATCGGTGGAAAATGTCCTCTTGCCGGCGGCACACCAGACATTGACTCCCCGGGTATCAAGAACAAGAATCCAGGCATCGACAGCCGCCAGTTCCCGCCGGAGGCTGTCAAAGCTGAGCTTGTAATTGGCCGTCACCAGGACCGGTCCGTCTGCATCGGGATGGCCTGCGGCATAAAGCCCCGGCGCAATGCGGTAATTGCTTCGCAAAATACCGGTCCGGGCCCTGACGGTGCCGGCCAGATCCCGGGGCCTGAGCGTTGTTTCAATCCTGGGAACCGGACCGACACCCGTTTCGATAAAGTCGATGACAAAGTGGCACAGCCTGTGGCCGGGCCTGGCATATGGACTGCTGGGCGGCCCCGGTTTCGGGCCGCAACACGGTTCATCAGGCGCTGCCAGGCCGGTCATGGGTTGCAGAGTAAATTGCTCTCCCCCTTTGCCCTCCCCGTTGCCGGGGCAGCAGCTGTTTTTTTTTTGCATTGTCACCGGGTATGTTTATCAAAAGTTTTCGCATGGGTATTCCTGTATCATCGCAGTGCAGGTC
>JAFDCC010000164.1 GCA_019312985.1 Deltaproteobacteria bacterium | reverse complement strand
CGTAAAAAAGCGGCAAGAAGAGTCAGGCCCACGTAAACAAACGCCACACCTTTTAGCAGTGGCGCGGCCAGAAAAAAAAGGGTCGGCAGGTGCAGAAAATAGGTGGGCAAACTGTTAAACAGGTTGGCGAAGACAAGTTCCCTTTTCGTGATCCTCCCCTGGTCATATGCCTCGGATAGCATGGTGTTTGCCGTGACACCGGAAAAAAATGCCATGGAAAAACTGGCGCCGGTCACGTCCGACAGGTGGGCGACCCGAACCAGCGGTGATGCGAGGCGGGCGACGCCATGGGTCCAGTTCAAAGACTCAATGAGGTTGCCGATCATCAGGCCGAGGCTGATAAAAAAAACCAGCCGCAGCAGCGGCCAGCCCAGGCCGTGCCACAACCCTATGAGCAATTCCGGGGATTCCATCCTAGCGTATCATGATTCCTGCTTCGGGTGCGTCAACCCATTCAAAAAAATTCCTTGCCTTCCTGCCACAGTCTCACAGGATAATCACATTGAACCGGAAAATGTATTTTTTTCTTTCAGGCCCTGCGCCCAAACATGCACCCCAACATGCCGCCCATCGCTGAATTAACGCCTTCTGCTCCGAAACAATTCAATTCCCCCAAAAACTTCCCTTCCCCGAATCACAGCTGCAACCTCCTGCTATTGCTGCTTCCATGGCCGGGTCCGAGAAGGGAGACGGCTGCCCCTGCAGGAGAGAAAAATAAAGAACCTTGAATTCCCTTCCTCTTTTGTGATAGCCTCTTGCAATTTCGAGGGCGGAACATTATTTATGCCCACAACAGTTATCAAGCGAAACCGGGATTGTCAGGCGTAACCGGAAAGGCACGACCCGTTTTTTCATTTCAATGAGCCATAACCCATGTCAAAATCTCTTATAATAGTAGAGTCCCCTGCAAAGGCACGAACCCTGAAAAAGTACCTCGGCAAGGATTATGATGTCAGGGCCTCTGTCGGCCACATCCGGGACCTGCCGGTAAACAGCCTGGGCGTTGACATCAAAGAAAACTTCGCCCCCAGATATGTGACGATCAAGGGTAAGAGCAAAATCATCTCCGACCTGAAAAAAGCGGCCGCCTCTGCCGATGAAGTTTTCCTGGCTCCCGACCCCGACCGGGAGGGTGAGGCCATTGCCTGGCATATCGCTCACATTTTACAGACGGCCCGCAAGCCGATCCACCGTGCTTTATTCCATGAACTGACCCCCAAGGCCATCCGCGCCGCCATCGAGAACGCCACCAGCATAAACGACGACAAGTTCCAGGCGCAGCAGGCCCGCCGGGTCCTGGACAGGCTCGTCGGATACCAGATCTCCCCCCTTCTCTGGGAAAAAGTGCGGCGCGGCCTTTCCGCCGGCAGGGTCCAGTCCGTTGCGGTCAGGATGATATGCGACCGGGAAAAGCAGATAAACGCTTTTACCCCGGTGGAATACTGGACCATCAGTACCCGGCTGAAGGGAAAAAACCCGCCGCCCTTTGTCGCCAAACTCGACAAAATCGCCGGCCGCAAGGCCAAGGTGGATAACGAAGAGGCAGCCGCCGCCATTGTTGCCAACCTGAAGAAGGCTGCCTACTCCGTTGCCGCAATCGACAAGAAGGAACGGCGGCGCAACCCCAGTCCTCCCTTTATCACCAGCACCCTGCAGCAGGAGGCCAACAGGAAACTCCGCTACACGGCCAAGAGGACCATGGGACTGGCGCAGAAGCTCTACGAGGGTATCGAGCTGGGCGAAAAAGGCCCCGTAGGGTTAATCACCTACATGCGAACCGATTCCACCCGCATCAATGATGATGCCCTGACCGAAGTGCGCCGCTTCATTAACGGAACTTACGGCAAGGAGTATCTCCCGGCAAAACCGGTTACCTATAAAACTTCCAAATCCTCCCAGGATGCCCACGAAGCAATCCGGCCGACCGATCTCCGCCTGACTCCGGAAAAGGTTGCGCCCTTCCTGGACAAGTCTACCTTGAACCTCTATACCCTAGTTTGGAAACGGTTCGTTGCCTCGCAGATGCGCCCTGCCCTCTTTGACCAGACGACAATTACCATCAAGGCGGACATTTACCTGCTGAAGGCCCAGGGCGCCATACTCCGCTTCAAGGGATTCATGGCCCTCTATGTTGAATCCACTGA
Source organism: Deltaproteobacteria bacterium (assembly GCA_019312985.1). Classification (GTDB taxonomy): domain Bacteria; phylum Desulfobacterota; class Desulfobulbia; order Desulfobulbales; family BM004; genus BM004. Next base: position 4,270 of record JAFDCC010000164.1, on the reverse strand, counting down.
CGAGAACGGCGACAACAACGGCCAGGCAACAGAGGCGGATGGGGAGGGCAGCATCATTCCCGATGTTGCCGCCGGCGAGAAGCTGCAATTCCTTGATGTCGAGCCGAAACAGAACTTCACCCAGCCGCCGCCCCGCTACACGGAGGCTACCCTTGTCAAGGCCCTGGAAGAAAACGGGGTCGGCCGTCCCAGCACCTATGCGGCCATTATTTCCACCATCCTCGACAAGGAATATGTCATGCTGGAAAAGCGGAAATTCATGCCGACTGACCTGGGAGGACTCGTCAATGACCTGCTGGTGCACCATTTTCCCGACATCCTGAACATCGAGTTTACCGCTTCCATGGAAAAGGACCTGGACCTGGTGGAAGAGGGCCGGAGCAACTGGGTCAACCTCCTGCAGGATTTCTACACCCCTTTTGAGAAAACGCTCGCCCAGGCAAAGCGGGAGATGAAGTCGGTAAAACGGGAGGGCATCCCCACCGGTATTTCCTGCAAGCTCTGCGACGGCAAGCTCGTCATCAAGCTGGGCAAGGCCGGCGAATTTCTCGCCTGTGAAAACTACCCCACCTGCAAGCACACGCAGAATTTCAAAAAAGACGAAAGCGGCACCGTCATTCCCATCGAGAAGGAGGAACCGGTCGTATCGGGTGAAAAGTGCGAAAAGTGCGGCCGGCCCATGGTCTACAAGCATGGCCGTTTCGGCAAATTCCTGGCATGTTCCGGCTACCCGGAGTGCCGGCACATCAAGGCCCAGACCACCGGGGTCAAATGCCCCGAAGAGAATTGCAGCGGCGAGCTGGTCCAGAAAATATCGAAGCGGGGCAAGGTGTTCTACAGCTGCAGCAGGTTTCCGGCATGCAAGTTTGCCAGCTGGGACAAGCCCGTGCCGACGAAGTGCCCCGGCTGCGGCAAACCTTTTCTCCTGGAAAAAACGACCCGCAAGGGAACGGTTCTGCAGTGCATCGATAAAGCTTGCGGTTATTCGGAACCTCTGGCATAACCCTGTTTATTGAGAGCGGGCCTTTGCCCGTCCCCATCTTCCCAGGCCATATTACGGACAGCCATGCAGCCGGTAAAAAAAGAACACCGCACAAAGAGCAGCAGGGAACTTGCAATCCTCTGCGTTAAAGCCGCCCTCGAAAAAAAAGCTGAAGACCCTGTCATCCTCGATGTCAGGAAGCACTGCTCCTTTACTGATTTCTTTGTCATCATCAGCGGCCGTTCCACCCGCCACGTCCAGGGCCTGGCCGAGGCAATCGAGGCGAAGCTGCGGAGCAAAAGGCTTTCGTCGGCCCGCACCGAAGGTCTCAACGAGGGCACCTGGGTCCTGCTCGATTACAGTGACGTCGTGGTGCACATCTTTTATGCAGAGACGAGAAAATTTTATGACATAGAAGGTCTCTGGCACGACGCGGACCTTATTTCCATCGATGATGAGAGCGCGGCTCCGGCATGAAGACCGCACCTCCCATCCTCCTCGCCATCCTCGATGGCTGGGGTGCCGGCCCCATGACCGAGACCAATGCCATCCATGTGGCCCGGACTCCGAACATGGACCGCTGGCAGGCGATCTACCCCCATACGACCCTGCTGGCCCATAACGGTGCCGTGGGACTGCCAAAAGGCCAGATGGGCAACTCCGAGGTCGGCCACCTCAATATCGGGGCCGGCCGCATCGTCTACCAGGACTTCACCCGTATCAACCGCGCCATCGAATCAGGCAGTTTTTTTAACAATGATGTCCTGAAGTCCACATTTTCCCGGGCCGCGGCCCAAGGTGGGGCCGTGCACCTCATGGGCCTGCTTTCCGATGGCGGCGTCCACAGCCACATCGATCATCTCCTCGCCCTCCTTAAAATGGCAAAACAGCATAACGTCATCAGGGTTTATATTCATGCATTCATGGATGGCCGTGATACTCCACCTACAAGCGGCCTAAATTATATCAGCCAGCTACAGCATGAACTGGTATGGCTCGAAGTTGGCGAACTGGCAACCATCTCAGGCCGATTTTACGCCATGGACCGAGATAATCGCTGGGAAAGAATAAAAACATCCTGGGAGGCTATGGTTAACAGCCGAGGGGTTCTGGGACGCGATCCGCCTCAGGCAGTCAGGGACGCCTACCACCGGGGTGAAACCGATGAGTTCATCCGACCAACCGTTCTGCTCAATGAGACCGGTGAACCGGTTGGTCCAGTGAAAGATGGAGATTCCATCCTGATGTTTAACTTCAGGGCCGACCGGGTCCGGGAACTGACCAGGGTTTTTACCGATAAGCGCTGGAAGGAATTTACCGTTGACCGTCGGCCTAAGTTATCAGACTTCGTAACCTTCACAAGCTACGATGAAGACTTCGACCTGCCGGTCGTCTTCCCGCCTGTCTCCATGGACCATGTCCTGGCAGAGGAATTCAGCAGCCGCGGCCTCCGCCAGCTGCGCATCGCGGAAACGGAAAAATACGCCCATGTCACCTATTTTTTCAATGGCGGCAGGGAGGACCCCTTTCCCCATGAGGAGCGTGTCCTGATCCCCTCCCCCCAGGACGTGACGACCTATGACCGGAAACCGGAAATGAGCGCCCACCAGGTGACGGAGGAACTTCTGCGCCGCCTGGACACCGGGTCTTACGCCCTTATTGTCCTCAACTTTGCCAACTGCGACATGGTGGGCCACAGCGGCATCATGGCTGCGGCAATCAGGGCCTGTGAGACGGTGGACGAGTGCCTCGGAAAGATTGTCGAAAAGTTCAGCGCCATGGGCGGGATTGCCCTTGTCACCGCGGATCACGGCAATGCGGAAATCATGCGTGATGCCGCTTCGGGTTCCCCCTTTACGGCCCACTCCTCCAATCCGGTGCCCTTTATTCTCGTCAGCGACCGGTATAAAGATGCGCGGCTGCGCCAGGGCGGCTCGCTATGCGACATCGCTCCGACCATTCTCACCCTGCGGGACCTTCCCATTCCGGCGGCAATGACGGGAAAAAGCCTTATCTTAAGCGGCTGAGACCCTGCCCTGCCCCCTTGTCTTGCGATCGACCTGAAACTGCCTGCGTCTGGTATTTTTTGGTTCATATGCCTGCCTTCTGAGATTTGTACGTACCTTTTTAAACGCTTGGGCTTGCCTTTTCAGGACAAATTCTGCTAAACAGGGACCGTGACCATGTTTCAGGTCCCCCGGAATAAAACGGGATGCAGACCAATTTCACGACCATTGATAAAATTATGCACTATATAAGTACCAGGGGAGGGATATCCCCGATACCCTTCAAGGAAGCGGTGATGATGGGCCTGGCAACGGACGGCGGCCTGCTGCTTCCCGAATCCCTGCCGCGGATTTCCCCGGAGATCCTCGAAAGCTGGCACACCGCTTCCTTTCAGCAGTTGGCCACAGCGATCTTCCGTCTTTTTATCGGCGACATTCCCGCAGCCGACATCGACCGGCTCGTTTCCCGGTCCTACGCAACCTTCCGCCACCCCGAGATCACCCCCCTGGTCCGGCAGGACAACCTCTTCATCCTGGAGCTTTTTCACGGCCCCACCCTGGCTTTTAAAGATGTGGCCCTGCAGTTTCTCGGCAACGTCTTTGAATACATCCTGGAGGAGACGGGCAGCAAAATGAACATTCTCGGCGCCACATCCGGCGATACCGGCTCCGCCGCCATTTACGGGGTGCGGGGCAAGGAACGCATCAACATCTTTATCCTCCACCCCCACAAGCGGGTCAGCCCCATCCAGGAACTCCAGATGACCACGGTCACTGACCCCAATGTCTTCAACCTTGCGCTCCGCGGGACATTTGACGACGGCCAGGCAATTGTCAAGGCCATCTTCAACGACATCCCCTTCAAGAAGAAGTACCACCTCGGGGCGATCAACTCCATCAACTGGGCCCGCATCCTGGCCCAGGTCGTCTACTACGTCTATGCCTGGTTCCGGGTGAAGAAGGCCACCGGGGCGGCCGTTGTTGACTTCGCCGTGCCCACCGGGAATTTCGGAGACATCTTTGCCGGCTATATCGCTCGGAGCCTGCTGCCGAAGGGAACGATCCGCAAACTCATCCTGGCGACGAACGAAAACAACCTCCTCACCCGTTTTGTAACGCAGGGGGACTACTCGGTCTCAGAAGTCGTGGCCACCAGCAGCCCCTCCATGGATATCCAGGTCGCAAGCAACTTTGAGCGCTACCTCTACTACCTTTATCGCTGTGATGCAGCACGGACAAAAGCGAGCCTTGAAGAGTTCGCCCGGAGCGGCTCCCTCCGCTT
>JAFDCC010000163.1 GCA_019312985.1 Deltaproteobacteria bacterium | reverse complement strand
GGCCACACCGGCACCCTTGATCCTTTTGCCTCGTGTGTGCTTGTTCTCTGTGCCGGCCGACCGGCGACCAGGCTCATACCAGAGCTGATGGCCGGCGACAAGGAATACGAGGCAACACTGCAGCTGGGGGTTGTCACCGAGACCCAGGACCCGGAGGGCAAAATACTGGAGAAGCGGCCGGTGGGGAATATATCCCCGGGCGATATTGATGCATGCCTGGAACATTTTACGGGCGCACAGCTGCAGACGCCGCCAGCCTACTCGGCTTTGAAGCATAAGGGCAAACCGTTGTATCATTATGCCCGCCGGGGAATCAAGGTGATAAAGGAGCCGCGGCCAATTGTAGTAAAAAGGCTGGAGTGTCTCGCCCGGGGGAGCGACAGGCTGACGATCAGGGTAACCTGCTCCAAGGGCACCTATATAAGGACGTTGGCCGCAGATATCGGTGAATTTTTCGGGTGCGGCGCTTTTCTCTGTGAACTGAAGAGAACGAGGAACGGCTTTTTTTCCCTGGGTGACACCCTGCCGGGCCAGAGGCTTTTGGAAAAAACAGCGGACCGCACGCTGCTCGAGGCGCACCGGATAGAGGTGGCGGCAGTAAAAGAATTGCTTGCCGCCACAGAAGAAAATAAGTAATGAGGATATTCAGGGCGCTAGAAGCGTTTTCGCCATGTGCCCTGCGGCATTTACCCGGTAATTAAAACAGAACTGGCTCTACAGCATTTACTGACACGAATACGAGGAGGATAGTTGTGGCACAGCAAGCTGAAAAGAAACACGAAATCATTGAAAAGTTCAAAACGCACGAGAACGATACCGGCTCATCCGAGGTGCAGATCGCACTGCTGAGTGACCGGATCAGCTACCTGACCGAGCATTTCAAGGTGCACAAGAAGGACCATCATTCCCGCCGCGGCCTGCTGAAGCTCGTCGGCCAGCGGCGGAGACTGCTGCAGTACCTGAAGCAGAAGGATATTTCCAAGTATCGTGCCATAATCCAAGAGCTTGGCATCCGCAAGTAGGCGGAGAACAATTCAGCCGGTCCGCCTGCTCTTTCCATCTGCAGGTTTTCCTCGCGCCGTTCCTTTTACCCGGGGCGGCCGAAAAAACACCGGCCGGGAAGCGATCCCCGCTTCCAGACAATTCAGGCTGAGGCGGTTGCGCCCCTGTCATGGGCAGGGTTGCAGCGCCTGGAGCTGAAACACATCACAAGGAGAATACATGTATAAGAAAGTTGAGGCCGAAATAGGTGGGCGAACGCTGACCATCGAAAGCGGCAAAATGGCCAGGCAGGCGAATGGCTCGGTTTTGGTCACTTATGATGAAACGGTTGTGCTGGTAACGGCAACCGCTGCAAAAGAGCAGAAACCGGATATGGGCTTTTTGCCCCTGACCATTGAATACCAGGAGCGTTTCTATTCGGTTGGCCGGATTCCGGGAAGTTTTTTCAGGCGTGAAATCGGCAGGCCTACTGAAAAAGAAACCCTGACCTGCAGAATTATCGACCGGCCGCTTCGCCCCCTATTTGAAGATGGCTGGATGACGGAAACACAGGTGATTGCCACAGTTCTTTCCGCTGACCAGCGAAATGATCCGGATATCCTGGCAATGATAGGCGCCTCCGCCGCCCTGACAATTTCTGATATCCCTTTCCTTGGCCCCATAGCAGGGGTAAGGATCGGCTATGTTGATGGCCAATACGTGGTCAATCCGACCAAAGACCAACTGGAAGTATCGACCATGGAAATTGTCGTTGCCGGTACCCGTGATGCCGTGGTCATGGTGGAGGGCGGGGCCGACAGCCTGGCCGAAGAAGTGGTCATGGAGGGTATTTTTTATGGCCACCAGCAGCTGCAGATCCTTCTTGACATGCAGGAAGAACTGCGGAGTGCCCTCGGAAAAACAAAGCGCCAGGTTGAAAAACCTCAAACTGATGAAAATCTTGCCAGAAAGGTGAAAGAAGCTGCCGCGGCCGGAATGCTTGAGGTGATCACAACGGTTGATAAGATGGAACGCGGCCGGGTTTATGATGAATTGAAGGCGCGGGTTGTTGCCGAATTGGAAAACGAGAAGGAAGGTTGTGCCGATGAAGTCAAAGACCTGTTGAGTGATCTCAAGAAAAAGATGATGCGGGATAAAATTGTTGTCGAGAAATCCCGCATTGACGGCAGGGCTTTTAACGAGGTACGGCCAATTTCCTGCGAGGTCGGCTGTCTGCCCCGGACCCACGGTTCAGCGCTTTTTACCAGAGGCGAGACCCAGGCCATAGTGACAGCGACTCTTGGCAGCGAAGGGGATGAGCAGAGAGTTGAAACTCTGGAAGGCATGACATTCAAGCAATTTATGCTGCATTATAACTTTCCGCCCTTCTGTGTCGGCGAAGTGCGCTTCATGCGTGGCCCGAGCCGGCGGGATATCGGCCACGGCGCCCTGGCAGAGCGCGGCATCAGTGCGGTCCTGCCATCGGCAGAGACGTTCCCGTATACCATGCGGGTTGTTTCCGACGTGCTTGAATCGAACGGTTCGTCATCCATGGCCACCGTCTGCGGAGCGAGTCTTGCCCTCATGGATGGCGGCGTACCGGTCAAAAATCCGGTTTCCGGTATTGCCATGGGGTTGATCCAGGAAGGGGAGACGACTGTAATACTCTCAGACATCCTCGGCGATGAGGACCACCTGGGTGACATGGATTTCAAGGTGGTCGGGACATCTGAAGGAATAACCTCCCTGCAGATGGATATCAAGATTAGCGGGGTGACCCGGGAGATTATGAGCATGGCTCTCGCGCAGGCAAAAGAGGGCCGTTTGCATATTCTTGACAGGATGCGGGAAGCAATTGCAAAACCCCGTGCCGAGATCGCCCCCCATGCGCCGAAGTTTTTTACGGTGAAAATAAACCCGGACAAAATTCGTGACATCATTGGCCCTGGCGGAAAAATAATCAAAGGCCTGAGCACCGAATTCGATGCAAAAATTGAAGTAGATGATGATGGGAATGTGAAGGTGTTCACCCCGAGCGGGGAAACCGCGGCAAAGCTGCTTGCCCGCATCGAGGACATCACCGAGGAGGCCAAGGTTGGCAAGATCTACACCGGGACTGTCAAGACCATTAAGGATTTCGGCGCCTTTGTCGAGATCCTGCCCGGCACCGACGGCCTGGTGCATATCTCCGAACTGGACGACAAAAGGGTGAGCAAGGTGACCGATATCCTCAAGGAGGGCGACCAGGTAACCGTCAAGGTGCTTGAGATCGACAGCCGCGGCAAAATCAGGCTGAGCCGCAAGGCGGCCCTTGCGGAAGCAGGCAACTAGTAATGAGACCAGGCCCTCCTGCCGCTGGCAGGGGGGCTCTTTTTCCAGGCAATACCCGCTTTTTCACCCTTTTTTATTCCATGGTTAACAGGACACTCCTCCCCAACGGCGTCAGGATTATCACGGAAGCGTATCCGCACGCCAAGGTGGTTTCGGTCGGGGTGTGGATTGATGCCGGCTCCCGCGATGAACATGACCTGAACTGCGGTTCGGCCCACTTTGTCGAGCATATGTTCTTCAAGGGGACGGCCAGCCGTTCGGCCCGGGACATTGCCAGGGAGTTCGATGTCCTCGGCGGCTCCGCCAACGCCTTCACCACCCGGGAAAACACCTGTCTGCATGCCACGGTCATGGACAGCAAACTCCCGGTCCTGGTGGAACTGCTGACCGACCTGCTGACCAACTCTCTCTTTGCAGATGAGGAGATAGAGCGGGAACGGCAGGTGATCCTCCAGGAAATACACATGGTCGAAGACGTTCCCGACGACCACATCCATGACCTTTTCGCCGCCCTTCTCTGGGGGAGCCACCCACTTGGCCGATCCATTCTCGGCAGCCATGAAGTGGTTGCGGCCATGGATTCGAAAAATCTCCTGGATTATGTTCAGAATCACTATACCACCGACCGCCTGGTTGTCGCCGCCGCCGGCAACCTTGTCCACGCTGACTTTGTCTCCCTCTGGCTGCAAGCCTTTGGCAACCTCGGCCAGGTTGGCGAACCGGCGCGGCAGCGCCGGAAACCGAAGCAGCTTCCCCCTTCCCGCAGGGTGTACACCAAGCCCCTTGAGCAGGTGCATATCCTCCAGGGAACTTACGGGCTGTCGGTTACAGATAAAGACCGGTACGGCTGCCTCATGCTCAATGTCCTGCTCGGCGGCAACATGAGCTCGCGCCTCTTCCAGGAGATCCGGGAGAAGAGGGGCCTGGCCTATTCGGTCTACTCCTATATCGCCTCCTACGCGGATTCCGGTTACCTTGCCATTTATCTCGGTGTTGACCGCGACTCGGTTAATGAAGCGTTGGAGCTGACAGCCCGGGAAGTAAGGGAACTGCAGCGCAATCCTGTTACCGACGAGGAACTGGCCCATGCCCGGGATTTTGTCAAGAGCGGCCTGGTCCTCGCCATGGAGAACATGGAGGCGATCATGAGCCGGATTGCCAGGAATGAACTCTACTTTGGCAAGGAAATTCCTCTGCAGGAGGTGCTTGGCGCCATTGACGGGGTCAAGGCCGATGATATCATGCGGCTGAGCAGCATGATTTTCGGCAAACAGGAACTTACCTGTGCCGGTTTAGGGCCCCTTGAAAAAAACGGGATAGACTGGGCGGTGTGAGCTGCCCTCACAAATCTATCTGTCATTGCAACCAGGGAGTGCCATGAATCCTGTTACGATACGAGTCAGGTGGCTGGACCCGGATAAAACAGAGGGCCTGCGGTTGCCCGCCTATCATTCGGCTGACGCCTCCGGCATGGATGTGGCTGCCGCAGTCGCAGAGCCGGTGGAACTGGCCCCGGGGCAGATCAGTCTGATCCCCACCAATATCGCGATCGCCATCCCGCCCGGCTACGAGGTACAGGTGCGGCCCCGCAGCGGTCTTGCCGTTAAACACGGGGTCACAGTCATAAACAGCCCGGGGACCATAGATGCCGACTACCGCGGCGAGGTAAAAATAGGCCTGGTCAATCTCGGCCCCCGGCCGTATACCATCCGCCGCGGTGACAGGGTAGCCCAGCTCGTGGCAGCCGCGGTGCAGCGGGCGGAAATGGAGCTCGTAGCGGCGCTTGATGCAACAGCCCGCCAGTCAGGCGGCTTCGGCCATACCGGCAAATAGGGTGCCTGCAGCAGAACCGCGTCGCAATAACGGAAACAACACAATGTTTTTTATGAATAAAGATGCAGAGGGCGGTCGGGGCTGAGATGAAATTCTGTGTTTTGGGAAGCGGCAGCAGGGGCAATGCCACCTATGTCGAGTCCGGCGGGACCGCTCTTCTCATAGATGCCGGGATGTCCGGCCGGGAACTGCAGAAGAGGCTGGCGGCCATCGGCGTCGAGCTCGCCGCACTTGACGCCATCCTTGTAACCCATGAGCATAATGATCATGTCCAGGGAGTCGGGGTCCTTTCACGCCGGGTGAAGATACCGGTCCATGCCACCCCCGCGACCTTTGCCGCCGCCGCCGGAATCGTCAACCGGCTTTTTTCCTACAACGAGTTTGAATCCGGCGTTCCCTTCCAGTTGCGCAACCTGGAGATCCACCCCTTTGCCATTTCCCATGATACCGATGATCCGGTTGGCTTTCGAATTTCAGACGGCCATGTTTCTTTCGGGTACTGCACTGATACCGGCAAGGTTTCGCGGCTTATGCTGCACCGCCTGGCCTCCTGCCAGGGCCTTGTGCTGGAAAGTAACCATGATGCGGCCATGCTGCAGAACGGCAGCTATCCACCCTACCTGAAGCAGCGAATACGCTCCAGCCAGGGCCATCTTGATAACAACCAGGCCGCCGGTTTTCTCCGTGAGCTTGCCCATGAAAGCCTGCAGCATGTCGTCCTGGCCCATTTGAGCGAGGAAAACAACCACCCGGAAATAGCCCGGCAAACTGCCCGGGCTGCCCTGGACTGCAGTCCATGCTGCGGGGATAGAACGGTCACCGTTACGGTGGCCCGCCAGGAGGCTGCCGGGGAACTGCTCTGCCTGGCACGGGGTTGAGCCCCCTCCCTCCTTTTGCCGCTGCCCTCCCTGCGCCTGCCTCCATGCGGCCTGCCCCCATGGAGGGGTTTTATGGAATGGCCTGCTGCCGGGATCTTCCGGGCCTGGAGGCCGTCCGGCCTTAACTGTTCAGCAGGTAATCCTGGCGGATGTTGGAGAGGGCGGCGAAGATGTTTGATTTGACCCGGGGCGTCAGGCTGCTGAGGAAGGCAACAAGTTTCCGGGCCTCCTGCCTTTTGGAGTCGGCATCTCTGGGGCAGGGGTTTTTCACCGGCACAATGGCGGCGGTTTCTGCTATTTCCATGATGTCGGTTTTTTCAAGGTAGGCCAGGGGCCGGATAATCTGGAGGCGGCCCGCAAAAAGTTCCTGCCTCGGCACCATGGTGCTGATATTGCCGGCATAAAGCAGGTTGATGAAAAAGGTTTCCAGGATATCGTCCTTGTGGTGACCCAAGCCTATCTTGTTGAACCCCTTTTCCTCTGCCATGGAAAAGAGGTGATTGCGGCGGAGGCGGGAGCAGTGGTGGCAGACGCTTTTGCCTCCCTCTGCCGCCACGGCCCTCTGCCAGAATTCAGTTTTTTCTACCAGATAAGGGACGCCGATCTGCTGCAGCTGCCCGGCAACCCTGTCACCGGTTTCCCGGTCAAAACCGTTGTCAATGTGAACGGCGAGGATCTCGTAGCGGATGGGGGCCTTGTGCTGCCAATGGTTGAGGATCCAGGTGAGAACGAGGCTGTCGATACCGCCTGAAACAGCGATGAGGAGCCGGTCAGCGTCGGCCAGCATGCCATAGTCGTGCATGGCCCGGCCGATGGCCCGGTTTGCCGCCCTGCTGAGGCCTTTCATGACTTGCGCGGATCAGTCCCGAAGAAGGTAGGGGCAGCTGTTGAGTTTTTTGGTCAGTCCGGCGGCCGCCAGTTCCGGGGCCGTCAGCCAGCGAAATCCGGAACCGGTCGAACGGGAGCCCAGGATATTTTCGAAGAGCGGCTGCTGCGCCTGGTCAAACTCACCGTTCCAGATGACCTGGCCGTTTGCCATGGCAAGAAGCTTAAAGGAAAAGGCCACGGAAGCCGGCTTGTCGGAGGCGTATGTTGATCCGGCCCGGGTCTGGTACCGGGCGATATCTGTCACCAGCACTGCGTCATACTGGAGCTGCTGGCCCGCCTCCAGGGCGAGGCGGAGGGGATCACCCGACGCGTATGACTGCAGGCCCTCCAGGGTGTCCTGTGCAATAAAGTGAACATTGTCACGGCCTTGAAAGTAATCACCCAAGAGGAAATCGAGAACCGTTGCGCCGTCTTCAAGCTGCTGCCGTGTGGCGGCATCTGCCTCAAGAACTGCAACCGCAGCAGGATGTACCGGCAGGATCCCGATGGAGTTAATTGCAAGGGGCTCCTTTTCCGGCACTTCCAGCATGACCTGGGAACACCCTGCGGCCAGAAGGAATAAAAAAAGTGGGGCCAGGGCGGCACCGAAAAAATGAATGTTTTTCACTGGGATTCTCCTTATGATTAAGATTCACTGCCGGCAGCAGCCAGCCGTTCGCGGCGTTCTCATGACTTCCTTACAGGGAGCCCTTTGAAGAAAGGACTCCTTTACTCCGGGGCTCCGGGCTGACCGCCTGCCCGAGGGCACGCCCCAGCGCCTTGAAGACGGCCTCGATAATATGGTGGGTATTGTCGCCGTGCACTACGCTTATATGCAGGGTAAGCCCGGCATGCAGCGCCAGGGCCCGGAGAAATTCCTTGGCAAGGGCGGTGTCGAAGGTCCCGACCTTCTGGTCCTTGATCGGTGCATCAAAGTGCAGGTGGGGCCGGTTGGAGATATCGACGGCAACCTGGGCCAGGGCTTCGTCCATGGGGACAACGCTGAAACCGTAACGGCAGATGCCTTCCATGTCGCCGAAGGCTTTTTTGAATGCCTGCCCGAGGCAGATGCCGAGGTCCTCCACGGTATGATGGTCATCCACCTCGGTATCTCCAGCCCCTTCGATATCGAGATCGAAAAAACCGTGCACCCCAAAAAGTGTCAGCATGTGGTCCATGAAGGAAACACCGCTGCGGATGGAGGTGGTCCCCAAACCGTCAAGTTTGAGGCTGACCCGGATATCCGTTTCCCCGGTACTGCGGTGTATTTTCCCACTTCTCGATGTATTACCCATGAATCCTTCCCCGATCATCAAATCGTTTAGCTGTTTGCCGCTGCCGAAACCGGCCAAATTGTTCAGGTGCCTGCGGTTTGCACATGAAATAAAAAAACAGAAACTCTTGATACCTATACAATTTGTCTGGTGAGAGGGCAATAGTGTTGTGAGGTTTTTTTTGAAAAAACAAAGAGAGCCGCTGCAAAAAAGGGGGCAGAATTGTGCCGCGAGCGGGCCGTAGTTTTTTGTTGACAACGGGAAGGTGACTCGGTATATTCCCTGGC
>JAFDCC010000162.1 GCA_019312985.1 Deltaproteobacteria bacterium | reverse complement strand
GAAGAAGGTTGATGCAAAGCCCCGTGAGATCAAAAATGCAGCCAATGAACTTGTGAAAGAACAGAAGGCGATGTTCTGGTCAAGCGGCAGCAGCACGATGTACGCTCTGCCTGAACGCGCCAAGGACGAAGACAAGAGGGGCGTGTAAAGCATCTCCTTTTTGTCTCGTTTCAACAGTTAAAGGAAAGGCAGGGGTGTGGTTTCATACCCCTGCCTTTTTTTGTTCAGCTTTTTATTGCTGCCAATCACCCGGGGCATGCTCCTCAACCGGTTCAGGAACTGAATCGCTGTTATGAAGACACGGGAAATAATCAGGCTGGAGGTCACGGAGTCCACCAATTCCACCGGACTTGAGCTCGGCGAAAGGGGCGCGGTTCCCGGCACCGTTGTCGTGGCAAGGGCGCAGACCCTCGGCCGGGGGCGGCTGAGCCGTTTCTGGCTGTCACGGCCGGGGATGGGGCTCTACTTTTCCCTTATCCTGCGGCCGGAGCTCGAGCCGGAAGATCTTTCAAAGATTACCCTGGCGGCAGGTCTGGCTGTCGCGAAAGCCGTCGAAGAACTCTACCGCATCGAGCCAAAGATAAAGTGGCCCAACGACCTGCTGCTAAACGGCAGAAAGTTCGGCGGCATCCTCACCGAGACGGGAAGCGTCTCGCACCTGCCGGAGGCACAGAACCCCCTTGTCGTCGTCGGTGTCGGCTTGAACCTCTTTCCGCCGGCGGGAGGTTTCCCGGCCGAACTGCAGCAGCACGCCACCGCCCTTTCACGCCACGTGGAAGGCGAAATCGACGCGGAAGCCCTGCTCCAGACCTGTGTCGGCGCCATCGAAAAAGAGGTGCGCCGCCTGGAAGGGGGCGAGTTTGCGGCGATCCTGGCAGAGTGGACCAAGCGGGACGCGGTGTACGGCAAAACCCTTTCCTGGATAACGCGGCAGGGGCAGGCGGTGACCGGCGTCGCCCTCGGCCCCGACGCAGAGGGGTTGTTGCGCATCCGCGACGGCGAAGGGAAGATCCACTCCGTTCTTTCCGGCGACCTCACCCTCATCGCCAAGTTTTCCGGCAAAGCAAAGTAGCCTACAGGGAGAACCCCTGCAGGGCCGCGTGCAGCTCCGCCGCATGGCCGGCCAGCTTTGCCCGGATCAGGCGGTAGTCGTCTTCGTCCTCATCCCGGTATATCTCCAGCAGCGACCCGTGCATGTCGTGCAGCTCCTCCACGTCAAAGGACTGCATAAGCTGCAGAAACCCTTCAACCGTCCCGATCTTCAGCCGGTCCTTCTCGCTGCTCTCGGCCAGGCCGGCAAAAAAACCGGCCACCGTTGCGGCCGCGGCCCAGGCATCAAACCACAGGGGCTCCCCGACCCCGTCGCGCCGGTCCAGCCGCATCCTGATAGCAAGGTTGAGCAGGAAATGGATGGCGGCCACGAGCCGGTCACCCTCGCCGGCCTGCTCAAAATGGACCAGCGGTGTATGCCGCCGGGCGGTGATGAGTTTGACCGATATTTCGCCGCCGCCGCTTCTGGCCACGAAGTCGCCGGCGCCATGGTGCCAGGGGTAGACCTGGCAAAAGGATTCCTGGTCGTAGCAGCGTGTCAGGATGGCCGCCGCCTGGCGCAGCAGTTCGAAGCTTTCCGCTGCCGAAAGAAAGCGGTGGCCGTGATCGCTGTCCCAGAGGTTGATTCTAACGGGAGCAGGGCCGCCCAGGTGCCACTCGTGAAAGCCGTCCAGCCACTCGCCGAGCAGCATGAGATACTCGCCGGTGCCGCCCGCCGTTTTCTGCCGCACGTTCTCCAGGCCGTAAACCTCCGGGAAGTACCCCGGGTTCCCGGCGCCTAGTTTCCGGAGCAGAGAGTACTCACCCGCCAGGGTCTTCCTGGAGGATTCCGCCAGGGCGGTGGTTATGGCAAACTCCTTGTTTTCGCGTAAACCGCAGAGAACAACACGGGCGATATGGTAGAAGGCCCCGTGTTTTTCGCTGTAAAGACGTGCCTCGAAAAAATCTGCCGGATCTGTCCCCGGGTTTGCCAGGGCCCCGCGCAGAATTTTTTCGTTGTCAGCGGCGACAAACTGTTCCAGGGCGGAAAAATAATCCTTCAGGGTGAGAAAGGGGTGCTCTTCTTCGGGGCTTACACGAAAGGGGAGCTTTAGGTCTGCGGCGGAAAGTTCCCGGGCGGCGGTTGAGCCGCCCAGAAAATAGCGGAAGTGCATGGCCTGCCTTGTCAGGCGGGACACCCGGCCGCTTTACAGCCGGGCATCCCGCTGGAAGTTGAAGTTTGTTGACAGCCCTGCAGCTGAACTAGTAGCGGTAATAATCGGGCTTGTAGGGACCGTCCTGCTTCACCCCGATGTATTCGGCCTGTGCCTTCGTCAGCTCCGTCAGGTTGGCGCCGATCTTCTTCAGGTGCAGCCGGGCGACCATCTCGTCAAGCTGCTTCGGCAGGAAGTAGACCTTGTTCTCGTATTTTCCCTGGTTCTGCCAGAGTTCGATCTGGGCCAGCACCTGGTTGGAAAAAGAGTTGCTCATGACAAAGCTGGGGTGCCCTGTGGCGCAGCCGAGGTTGACGAGGCGTCCCTCGGCCAGGACGATGATGCGCTTGCCGTCGGGGAAGATAACGTGGTCCACCTGGGGCTTGATATTCTCCCAGGGAAGCTTGCGGATGCCGGCGATATCGATCTCCGAGTCAAAGTGGCCGATGTTGCAGACAATGGCCTGGTCGAGCATCTGTTCCATGTGTGCCCGGGTGATGACCCCGACGTTGCCGGTGGCGGTGATAAAGATGTTGCCCTTCGACGCGGCCTCGTCCATGGTCACGACGCGGTACCCCTCCATGGCGGCATGCAGGGCGCAGATGGGGTCGATCTCTGTTACCAGGACAGTGGCCCCCATGCCCCGCAGGGCTTGGGCGCAGCCCTTGCCCACGTCGCCGTAGCCGCAGACCACCGCGATTTTGCCGGCTATCATCACGTCGGTGGCCCGCTTGATGCCGTCGATCAGCGACTCGCGGCAGCCGTAAAGGTTGTCGAACTTGGACTTCGTTACCGAGTCGTTGACGTTGAAGGCCGGGGCCAGCAGGGTGTTGCTCTGCATCATCTCGTTGAGGCGATGCACCCCGGT
>JAFDCC010000161.1 GCA_019312985.1 Deltaproteobacteria bacterium | reverse complement strand
GAGTCAACACCGTTGTCAATGCAGGTTGTTATCACATCGGCTACTTCGGGTGCCCCTTCCATGGTGGTCAGGGTGCCGTACGGGTCAAAATTGCCGAACAGCAGGACATCGTTTCCGAGCTTTTCCCGGGTCAGGGCAATATCATTCTTCTGGTCAACGCTAATCGCATCTGCGCCGCATTCGTGCATCATCTCGATAATCATGTCGGTGGAACCGCAGATGTGATTCACGGATGGTATGGAAATGGCGCCAAACACCCTGGTGAGGTTCGGCTGAATGAGGGTCTTCCACATGCGCGGGGAAAGAAGATCGGTTCCCGAGCCCATTTCCCGCACCGTAATGAAATCAACGCCGAGTTTTTCGTAATGCCGGCAGAGGTCAATGGTTATCCGGGTTACCTGGTCAAGGAATTCTTCAATCTGGTCTTTCTTTTTCTTCAGGTTTTTCAGGAGGACATCGAGCTCCATTATCTGGCCGGCAAGGGTGAAGGGGCCCAGAACCCAGGCGCCAACAGCGAGATCTGGAGCCTTTTCCTTGAGAATCGCAAAAGCCCTGTCAACTACGGGCATTCTTCCCTGATTCATGAAATCAGCCGGGATATTAATGTCTTCAATATCTTTCCACTTGTTGGGAACCGTTGGGTAAATAATCCCTTCGACGTTGTCATAGAGAGAGACGCCCCGCCCCATTGCCTCCGCCACGGTGGCCATGTCAAAAGGGACAACAACGGCGTCAAGGCCCCACATCCTTGCAGAGGCAAGGGCTGCCCCGGCCATCAGCTCCGCGTCATTATGAATTTTTGCAAACTGCGTTTTCATCTGTTCAATAGCCTGCACCGTGACCGCTCCCTGGCCGCTGAAACAGGGCATCCGGTCCACCGGCTCCTTTTTGAACAGTTTCATTACCCTTTCCTTTCCTGTTAATTCAGCCATATCTCCTCCAATTCTATAAATTTTTACTCTGCCTGAGCATCAGCATGTCTGCTGTTCTGTAAAAAGCCTTTCCGGATCAAAATCTTCTTAATCGAAGCTTCAAGTTCATTGGGGTGAGGAACACTGGTGAATGCCACCTTGCCGTTAATGAGAATGGTCGGCACCGGAAGCATTTGGCCGGCCCTGGAGCATAAGTCGAGGTAGCGTTGGGCATTTCTCCTGTTTCCCTGCCGTATCACCGTTTCAATGTCGACAAGGTCCCCGAAAACATCAACAATCATGTCAACCGTGTTGATCGCATAGTCATACAGGACGCAGTGGACGCGCTCACAGATGATTTCGACGAGAACAGGCGCATTTCCCGAGGCTCTGCGGGGAGAAAGGGGTTCATATCCCTGGTTGCCTGGAAGGTGCGTTTCGCAGCTTTTCTCTTTTTTGTTTTTCATCTGGTCTGCTCGTGCCAATGATGCCTCTTTCCCTAGAGGGAAGTCTTAAGCTGCTCTACGAAATCAGGGAATAATTTGTAAAGCGGGTGGTTTTCATCCTTGGGCAGCCGCCCGGTCTGACTGAATACGGCGGTTGCCTGAAAGGCATTTGCCATGGCCACCGCAGGCATAACGCGCTCTGCCCCGGCCATGGGCCCGGAAAATATTATGTCGTGATACAGGAAGGCGGCAAGCGACTCCAGGGCGGCATCTGCGGCAGCCCAGCCCTTGAAGCCCCATTTCTCCCTGGCCTCCTTCCACATGTATGAACCGTTGCTCGGTGCACTGCCGGTGGGGAAGCCCCACTTTTCCTTGATCAGCCTGTTTGCCATGCCGCACAGGGCAGTGGCCGGGCCGTTCATCACGGATGTGTCGACAATAATGCTTTCAAATTCTGCCCCGGCCTTTTCAATGACATCGAGGATTTTCTGTGTTCCCGTAACCCTGCCGGAGGGCATCTGGTCCTCCTGGTCATAGGATACAAGCAGGACGTGCTTGACGCCGATCCCGGCAATTTCGCGGATTTCCGTTTCCAGATCCTGTTCCCAGATGGTAAGACTGTTGTAGAACATGCGGTCCAGCAGCCCTTTTTCGGCACAGTAGGCAGCGCCTTCCAGTTTCGGCTTCATCACCCAGGCGTCCACACAGAAGGGCATGTCACTGACAGAGGTCACAAAGTCTATATAGGTTTTGAATTCGTCACCGGTATTGGCAACAATGTCAGCCATGCCGGGCACCCCGGTTTCCTGCCAGAGCCTGTCCTGGGTTTGAAGAAGTTTTTCCGCCCTTTTCTCGTCAAACCCCTCCTTCCGCCTGCCTTCGAAAACCTTGTCCCCTTTCTGGAAGATTGATGCGCAGGCAACTGTCGGGTATTCCCCGGGCTGGCCGCCGAACTTCACCCCACCGATTTCGCATACTTTCTGCTTCGTCTCAAATGCAAACATCCATCCCTCCTTCTTGTATACCCCTAATTATAAAAAAGCCGGCAACGACCATGCGATGTGATGCAAGGCTTTCCGGCCTACCCGTGAATGAATAAAGGGTGAAACCGCGAAAGAATCTGCAACACATTCTTCTGCGAATGCTATTTTCCTTAGCAGGAAAGTCGTGTTGCTGTAAATCGTCCAAAGGATGATTTTTTGCGGGAAAATTCGAAAAAGAAGGTTTTTTGACTTTTGCTTTTTTAGTAAAGTCCTAATATAGTCTTTGTTTCTGCCCAACGGGATACTTTCAGATAGCCGGCCTCATTTCCGACAACAACCCGGGGAAGAGCCGGAAAGTGTGGCGTGAAAAAATGGTGCAGCCGGAGTCACAGAACGAAAGAGTGGTTTGAAAATTTCGGGATTGAGAGGATAACACCAAGTAAAAGGACGCTGAATGAAAGGATACGTTCAGATATATACCGGCAACGGCAAAGGAAAAACAACGGCTGCCCTTGGGCTGGCAATAAGGGCTGCCGGTGCCGGCCTGAAGGTTTTTATAGCCCAGTTCATCAAGGGGCAGCAATACAGTGAACTGAAATCCCTGCAAAAACTTTCCGGCTGGATAACGGTGGAACAGTATGGCCTTCCCAGTTTTGTGAACGGCAAGCCATCTGCCTCGGACATTGAAGCGGCACACATAGGGCTTGAGAGGGTAAAATCCTCAATGGTGTCGGGGCAGTTCGATGTGATTATAGTTGATGAGGGCAATGTAGCGGTTGCCTACGGCCTTATTTCCAAGCAGGACCTTATCGACCTGATCGACATGAAACCTGCAAACATGGAGCTCGTCATAACCGGCCGGGACGCCCTGCCGGAAATAATTGACAGGGCAGACCTTGTCACCGAGATGAAAGTTGTCAAGCATTACTATGACAAAGGGGTGGATGCCAGGGTTGGAATTGAGAAATAATGATCGTAAACTGGCCTGAAAAATTTGCCCGCAAGGGGCACGAAATATTCCTCTCGGGCTTGCCCATTGCCCTCCACTGCCACCACTACAACATGAACCTGCAGAAAACACTGGAAGCCTCTCTCGGCAGCGAGGGTGGTCTGTTGATATACCAGGCTGCAGAAGAATCGAGCTATGCCGGTTTTACTTCTTTTCTGAGAGACCACCCCAGAATAAATACCATCAAATCAAAACTTGAGCTTGCCTCTACCAGTTTTCAATACTGTGGCCTGGGCATAATAAATTTTACCCAGATTGGGCCGGATGGAGGCAAAATAGCAAGTCCGCACAGTCATCACGTTACCGGCTGGCTCGCAAAGTTCGGCAAAAGGGAGAGCCCCGGGTGCTTTTTTACCAGGGGATGGATCGGCGGCGCCCTTGCAGTTATTTACAATAAGCCTATCGGCTATTACCTGGTCAAAGAAAAAGAGTGCAAAATGACCCTGGCCCGCGAATGCATATTTGAAGTGACAACAGTGTAACGGTGAAAAGCGCGAACCCCTTTTTTAATGTAGCAAAACGCCCGCAGGAAGCAAAGAACCCCCATGGCCATTGATACAGATAAAATCGTCCATGCAGTCATGCACGGCAGCAGAATCCGGGAAGAAAAGGGCATAATTCCCCTCTTCGGCGTCTACCTCTCAATGATACCGGTGGATTTCTATAACAAAATTTCTTTTGGTTTTGAAAAACAAATGCAGCAGCCCGATGAAGCCGAAAGTCTGCTGGTGAACGCTGCCCAGGAGTGCGGCTATGCTACTTTTGCGGGAGTTCGCAGTTCGAGAGAGTGGGCCGAAGTAGTTCAACCGATGATTAGCAACGATAAAGACCAGATCTATAGTTTTGTTTCAATTGCCATAGCTTTCGGCTGGGGTGATCTCGGCGTCCGGGAATTGATTCCGGGCGAAAAACTGGTAATGCGCGCCAGTGACTCTTATGAGGCCAAGGGCTACTGGGACGCTTACGGCCGGGCAGATGCCGGAAAGTGCTATATGCTGCGTGGAGTTGCCGCTGCATTTATGGATCTGGTATATGGCGGCGAATATCCCGACGGCTGTTTCCGGTACAAGGCGCTAGAGACACACTGCCAGGCAAAAGGAGACCCATATTGTGAGTTTGTTGCACGAAAAGCAGCTGGCTGATTCATGCCTGCCGCAAGGGCAGCAGTGCTGGCAGTTTTTTAATTGCTTTAAGGTTTTGTGTGACGCCCACGGCAAAGAGGAGACTGACTGCTGGCTTATATCCCAAACCCACTGCACCAACTATATATTTGATGATTTTTTTGAAAAGATATCCACCTGCCTCTCCTGTGAATATTTCAGGCAAAAGGGCAATCAGCACCCTGAAGGGTATAATCAGTTTATCGCCGAGCAGCTGCGGAGTATAAACAGGAAAGCATTTGAACGGCAATTCCAGAAAGAGGAAAGTTTTGTCGAGATCCTCAATAGAATTCCCGACGGCCTTTTTACCTATGACAGGGACTGGCGCATAACCTACTTCAACCCGGCCGCTGAAGTAATTACCGGCTTTTATGCCCAGGACGCCCTGGGCATGTACTATGACGATGTATTTAAAATAACAGGACTGCATGCCGGCAATTCGCCGCGGCAGATAATTAATGAAGGTCTTGATATTCACAACCGGGAATATGAAATCATTAATGCCGCCGGCAGAAAAGTCCCGGTCATCTGCTCTACCTCTGCTTTCAGGAATGCAGGGGGAGAAGTAATAGGCGGCCTTGAGATTTTCAAAGACATTAGTGAATTAAAAATTTTACAGGAAGAGATTGCCGAGCGGGAGAAAAAATACAGGCGTATTTTTGAGGGCAGCAACGATATGATTTACACCTCTACACTGGAGGGGGACATTAGGGATGTCAACCAGGCCGGGGTGGAGATGCTGGGATATCAGAACAAGGATGAACTTCTGCAGGTCGGCCAGGCCTATAAGCTCTACAAGAACAGAAATGACCGGGAAAAATTTGTTGCCCTGATGAACCGTGACGGGTACGTCAAGGACTTTGAAGTCGATTTCCGCAGGTATGACGGAACTTCGATCCACGCCCTTGTCTCCAGCAGACGGTATGAAAACCCTGAAACGGGCGCTGTTGAATACGAGGGAATTATCAAGGATATCACCCGGCGTAAAGAGGCGGAGCAGATAATCCAGCAACGTAACAGGGAGCTGTCCATACTGAACAGCATGGCCGTGGCCCTCAATTTCACCATGGGGCTTGACAGTCTCCTCAAAATAGCCCTGGAGAAGATCAGCAAAAATCTGCGTGTGCGGAAAGGGGGCATTTTTCTCTTCGATGACGACAGGCATGAGCCGGCAATGCTGGCAGGAATCGGTCTGCCGGAGGCAACGCAAGATAATCCGGCCCAGATTGAATTCAAGGATACAATGCTGCTGGAATATCTGGTTGAAAAGAAGACAGAACTTGAGCCGGAAGCATTTTTCCCATCTTTTCAGGTCCGTTACAGGGTCGGCAATAAACCCGCTCTCTGGCTTTCCTGTTACCTCATTACCTCCAAGGGAAAAACGGTTGGTTTTCTCGGGTTTGAATCGAGCAAGGCGCAGATTCTGAGTATCCAGGAACTGCACCTCCTGGGGTCCCTGTGCAACCTGCTTGGCAACGCCATCGAAAATGCCAAGCTGCTGGAAACGATAAGGCAGCATGAGAATGAGCTGCGGCGGCTCACGCAAAAACTGTTTGCAACCCAGGAGGAGGAGCGCAGGCGTATTGCCGCCGAACTCCACGATGAGGCCGGTCAGTCCCTGACAGCCATGAAGCTGGTCCTGGACGGAATGGAGCAGAAAGTCCCCGCTGAAAATGGTGCCATGCATAATGATCTGAACGAGATCAGGAAGATGCTGGTGCGGACATCGTCAGAGGTGCGGCGTCTTTCCTATAATTTGCATCCCACCATGTTAAGCGATCTTGGCCTGGAACCAGCCCTGAACCTTTACTTCAACGAGATCCGCCACCATTCCAACCTGGATATACATTTCAGCATGATCGGGTTTGACAGGAGAATGGACAGGGACCTGGAAACGGCACTCTACCGTTTCAGCCAGGAGTCGCTGACCAACACCCTGAAGCACTCCGGCGCTGAAAATTTTTACTGCAAAATCATCAAGAGCTATCCCAAACTTATTTTCATGGCAGAGGATGACGGGATAGGTTTTGACGAAACCATGGAGGGCAGAGATAAGAGGAGTTTGGGCCTGATCAGCATGCGGGAGCGCGTTCAGTTTCTGGGCGGTATTTTTCAGCTCCGGGGAAGGCCCGGCGAAGGGGTCAGGATACGCATTGAAATTCCCCTGCCGGCGGAGGAGGAAAAGTGTTCCTGAGTAAACCGGTGAGAATTCTCCTGGCCGACGACCATACCATTGTGCGGCAGGGCCTGGCGCGCTTGCTGGAAGAACAGCCGGACCTTGCCGTGGTCGGTGAGGCGACCAACGGCCAGTCGGCTATTGACAAGGCACTTGAGTTGAAGCCGGATATGATCATTATGGATATCGCCATGCCATTGCTGAATGGCATCGAGGCTGCCAAAAAGGTGCGCAAAAAAATGCCGGAATGCAAAATCCTTATTCTCTCGATGTATTCCCACGAGCATTATATCCACCAGCTGCTGGAAACAGGGATTTCAGGCTATCTGCTGAAGGATTCCAGCGGCCAGGAGATCATCCGGGCAATAAGGGCCGCCATGAAGAACGAGACAATCATGAGCCCCTCAATTTCGCAAAAGCTGGAAAAAGCCCAATTTGCGCCGCAGAAAAAACTTACACGGAAAAAACGGTATGAAAGCCTGT
>JAFDCC010000160.1 GCA_019312985.1 Deltaproteobacteria bacterium | reverse complement strand
TTGCACTGTATCTTGCGGAAGAGCGGGTGGTCCTGTTCCGGGATATCGTACCGGTTGACCACGGTGTAGGCTCCTTCGCTGGTCCGCCGGTTACGGTCGAGAACTGACATGTCGTCAAAGGGCTGCGCCGGGGCGGGGAGCCCCTGTTCCTTGTTGCATGCCGCTTCACAGCTCCGGCAGCCGACACAGCGGGTCAGGTCCACCAGGACGCCCATGCCGTCCGGGTAGCCGCCGAAGGTCGCCGAAGCATTTGCATTTTTCCCCTTAACGATAACCGTGGCGGCGACCCCTCCCAGTAAGCTGCTTTTTAGAAATTTTCTCCGGTTGATTGCTTTCATTCTCTTCTCCTTGGTATATGCTGAAAGTGGAATTGCTTACTTTTTCTAATGACCGCCGCCGGCAGGTTCTGCATTCTCGGGAGGCTTGTAGCTGCCGGCATGGAAAAATTTGTCGCCGGCATCGTTGCGGCCATGACAATCCTGGCAGCCGTTTGCAACACCGTATTCCGTGTGACAGTTCATGCAGCGCATGTGGTATGCCGCTTTCAATCCGAGTCGGTCGCGGTGGTAGAGTTCATTGTCAGCACTGATACGGGCGAGGTATTCGGCCTCGAACCGCTGACTCGAATGACACTCCCCGCACGAGATTTCATCTGTGCCGCCGCTTTCGGCATGGCACTTCATGCAGCTTTCATTCTCGATTGCCGTACCAAGGGTGTGGTGATGACATACGGCGCAGGTCCCTTCGCTGACGTCCTCATGCATGGCATGATCGAAAATGACCGGATCGTAAAGCAGGGCAAGGGAATCGATAATTACCTCGTCTGGTCCTTCACCGGCTGCGGCAATTGTGCCGGAAGAAAAAAGAAAGAGCAGCGCTGCCGCAACTGTTGTCAGTAGATACTTGGGAATTTGCTCCATTACCGTGTTACCTCCTTGTGGTTAAATTTCTCTAACTTATTGTAATTGCACAACTTTTATTTTTTTTAAAACCGGATTTAAGGCAAAAGAAACCTGACGAAATTCTGTAAAGAATTGCCGGGAATCTTGCAGATCAGCGTTATGTTTCAGCGATGATTTTTTCCCTTGAACGGTTGAGGTACATGTAAAATACGGGAAAAACAACGAGAAACAGAAGAGCGATAATGTATTCAACCCCCTTGATATGGGTATAAAAGTCGGAGAGGGTGTGGTATTCCTGCAGCAGGCCGACGGCGACCAGGTAGTGCCGGAGCAGTTCGGACAGCTGCCAGTTTACCTGCGCCAGGCCGCTGAGGAATGCGGCAACCGACCAGATGCTGATGAGGGTGCCGCAGAATATTGAAGCATGCCATGCGACTCTCCTGCCGTTCAGTTTGCGTGTTCCCATTATCCCCCCCCTCTATTTTGATGTAGTCGATCCGGGCTACATTCCTGAGAAGGCAGTCACCAGGCCCCGCCATACGTCGCTGAAGCTGCCTGCACTCGCCAGGCCGCCGATGAGGCAGGCAACGCCCCAGATACCGACAAAGGCCGCCAT
The DNA here is from genome assembly GCA_019312985.1 of Deltaproteobacteria bacterium. Taxonomy (GTDB): domain Bacteria; phylum Desulfobacterota; class Desulfobulbia; order Desulfobulbales; family BM004; genus BM004. The sequence goes on along the minus strand of JAFDCC010000160.1, from coordinate 4,427 downwards.
CGTCAGGATCACCCCCAGGCCCAGCCTGGAATTACCCAGTTGGAGGTCCGCAACTTCCACATCCGTATCAAACGTTGCCACTCTTTCCCGGGTGATATTGATCGAATCGTACATCATTTGCCTCCGCGCTTGTTGTGGCAAAATATTGTCGCATTTGCATCAACTTGCCCTATTTACCTGTCAATAGCATATTTTGTGCCAGAAAATTTCCGGCGCCCCGTTCCCTCTTGCTTTCAGCCGGCACCGGGCCGAAAAATTATCGGGACGCTCGGCATTTCTCACCAGTTTTACACTGTTATTATAGATTGTTAGAGATGAAGTCGCCCGGGCGTAAGTCTTGAGCCGGAGGATGAAAAAACCAGAAGCTAACGCAGCAAATAACGCTGCCTTGCTGCGGATTTGGCACATATGCCGCAGATTTGTGTTGCAGAAGCCCTGGATGCAACAGAAGTGTTGCAACAAAAGTGTTGCAGCGTGTACTATTTGTAGTATTTTCAGTAATTTATTTTAGTTTATGGTGGCGATTGGCACGGGAAGTAAAACCAGCGGCCAAAGAAAAGCCTCTGCTGTTGGGGTGGGCATGAAAAGGACCCCGGACAGGCAGGGAAGGGACCCGAAAAAGTTTCGGGGGTGTGGGGTGAAAAGCAGGCCAGGTTCGGTTTTCATGCGGCCCCGGTGGAATTTTCCCGGGCGGGGCCAAACGACCGGTTTTCTAGATTTTCAGGTCGGACAGGTCAATATTATTGCTTGCTATCTTCCTGTACAGGGTACTCCGGTCGAACCCGAGGAGGCGGGCAGCCTTGGCCTTGTTGCCGCCAGTGCGCCGCAGCGCCTCGATGATGCGGCCGACCTCGTCCTCCGGGTCAGATTCCGGCCCGCCCGCAGCGGCGGCGGCAGGCTGGGCGGCGGCCGGTATTGCCCCGGGCTGCCCGGAGACGGCAGCGACCTTTACTTCTGTCGGCAGGTGCTCAGTTGTTATGGTGTCACTGTTGCAGAGAACGTAGGCCCGTTCGATGATATGCTCAAGCTCCCTGATATTTCCAGGCCAGGAATGCCTGGCAAGTTGCTCCAAGACCGGGTCGGAAAAACCGGTAATCCCCTTTTTCATCTTGCCGTCGAAAATCGTGAGAAAGTGACGGGCAAGCAGCGGTATGTCTTCCTTCCGTTCACGCAGCGGCGGCAGGTGAATGTCAACCACCCGGAGCCTGAAGTAAAGGTCTTCCCGGAATTGCCCCCTGTTAACCTTTTCCTTGAGGTCGGCATTGGTCGCCGTGATGACCCGCACATCCACCTGGATCGGCTGGTCCTGCCCGACGGGATAGAATGTTCTTTCCTGGAGAAAGCGCAGAAGCCGCAGCTGCATGCGCGGCGAAATGTCGCCAATTTCATCGAGGAAGAGGGTGCCGCCGTCAGCCTGCAGGATCCGACCCAGCCTGTCCCGGTCGGCCCCGGTAAAGGAGCCTTTCTTGTGACCGAAGAGTTCACTCTCCAGGAGATCTTCGGGGATGGCCGTACAGTCGACCTTGACAAGGGGGCGGTTGCTGCGCGGACTTTCATTGTGGAGGGCATCTGCAACCAGCTCTTTACCCGTGCCGCTTTCACCGGTAACAAGGACGGTGGTATCAACCTTGCCGACACTTTCGAGCAGGGCGTAAATCCGCTGCATCGTCTTGCTTTTCCCGATAAAGCGGTGGAAATTGGCGCGCTGCTCCCGCCGGTCGATATCTTCGAGGTTGGTGAGGTCGCGGGCGGTGATAACCACACCGAGAAAGTTTGACCTGCTGTCTTCGAGCGGGACGGCAGTGACGCTCATGACGCCGGTGCTCTTATCGGGCTTTTGCCACTCGATTCGGTGAAGCCGGAGCTCTTTACGGTGCTTGAGAACCTCTTCTGCATCTTCGAGCAGGGCCCGGCCAAACCGGCTGGTCAGGGTCGGAAGGGGTACGCCGATGGTGATGTCCGGCAGAAAGGTGCGGGCCCAGTCCTTTGCCATATCGTTCATGTCGGCTATGCGCAGGTGGGTGTCAACGGTAATGATTATTTCCCGGACAGAGCGCAGGATGGTCTCCTGCATCTGGCGGTTTTTTTCCTGCTGCGCCTCAAAGCGGACTTTTTCTTTCTGCAGCTCGTACTTTTCAAGGGCCAGGGCGACAATTTTCAGTAATTCGTTTTTTTTGACAGGTTTCGGCACATAGTCAAAGGCCCCGAGGCGGACCGCCTCGGCCGCTGATTCAATATTGGGGTAGCCGGTTATCATGACCACCGGGCAGGTTTTGCCGGTTTCCTTTACATGTCTGAGCAGGTCGATACCGGAGGTGCCCGGCAGAACGATATCACTGATGATAAGGTCAAAATTATTTTGTTCAATAGCGGTAACAGCCTCGTCATAGCCGGAAACACCGGTAACGTGACTGTAGCCGGCTCTTTTCAGCAGCATTTCAAAAGTCAGGCGCAAACTATCCTCGTCATCAACGATCAGAATCCGTTCCGCCTGTTCGTGCTCGATATCCATGGAAACCCCCCCCTGGAAGAGTACCAATACCTGGAAGGCCTTCGGCAGGTGCTTATATCGCTCCTGCCCTGTCAAAGCCTGTTGCCGCTCACCTGACTGCCCAAAATAACAGAAAAAAATAAAAATAAAATCAGCATAATTACGAAAAATGATGAATGGTAATTCATATTTTGTTATGAGGCAATTCTAAAAGGAAATATTTTTCTTCAGAAGCGCAAGGGTTGCAATAAGATTCATTCCATTTACTATTGACCGTGTCGGATGGGCGGAAATATTTCCCGGCCGGCAAGATTTTTCGGCACAGGAGGCGGTATGACGTTTGTCATGCCGACGTGTTTCTGCAGGACAAAAGGTTTGGAACAACATGATTATGAAGCGGCTTCCGGGGAGTGTCAGCGGCAGACCCGGTACTGAGAAAGATATCCACTGCAGGGAACGCAGGATTTTTCTGCGGCTGGGATTCACAATCACCGGTGTGCTCGCCGCCGGCACCGTTCTTTCTCTCGTGCCGACCGCGGAGGCAAAAGGCGGGCTCCTCGGCGCCAGCGTCGTGGGAACCTATCCGTACCAGCCCCACTATGCCATGCTGCTGTACAAGGACCGGTGCATTGACTGCCAGCGATGCATCGAAGCCTGCGCCGAAACCAACAGCGTCCCGTCCTACGGGTCCAGGAATGCCATTCTGAGCCGCAGGAAGACCGGGACGGCGGCCAGTAAGTTGATCCGGGAGTTTCTGCCCGTTCTCTGCAACCAGTGCAACCGGCCACCCTGTGTCCGTGTCTGTCCGACCAAGGCAACATACAAAGACAAGAAGAACGGCATTGTTATGATGAACGGCTCGCTGTGTATCGGCTGCAAGGCCTGCATGACTGCTTGTCCATACAATGCCCGCTATTATAACCGGAAGAACGAGGCAGTTGACAAGTGTGACTTCTGTAACCGCCAGAGGCTGGAGAGGGGAGAAAAAACGACTGCCTGTGTAGAGGCATGTCCGGCTGATGTCCTGCTTTTCGGCGACCTGTCGGACCATGATGGCAAACTCTACCGGCAGCTTCATGAGCCGGGCCGGACCATACTGGTGCTTCGGCCGGAATCGGGCTCCATGCCCAATGTCTTTTACCTGGAGGGATAAAATGGCAAGAGACGACGGGAAATGCCTATGAACAGATGCTGCTGGATGGTTTTTCTTGTTTTCCTGCTGCCGGGCCCGGCTGTATTTGCCCTGCAGGCAGCGGCGGCGGAATACGGCGGCGGCCCCATTTTATTCATTAAACCGGTGCGGGCGGTCATTTTCGAGCACCGGTTCCACCTGGGAAAAAAGTTCACCTGCGAAAGCTGCCACCCAGAGCCTTTTCCCCAGAAGGCGGGAGCGGTTGAAGAACAGGGGGACTTTACCATGGCCGCCTTTCGGGAGGGAAAGTACTGTGGCAAATGCCACGATGGCAAGGCTGCCTTTTCCGTCGAAACAAGGTGCAACTGGTGTCATATTGGCGTCCAGGGACATAAGCACCTGGAGGAATACCACCTGAACCTGAAAAAACAGGCTTCGGACCGCTAACCCAATACGGGAAAAAGGTATGGCAATCAATATCGATAACCTGGAAGAAGGGCGCCTGGCAGGCATTTCGGTCAAATGGCTTACCCACATCATGTCGCTCTTTGTCATATCAGGCCTGACGGCCGGGGTCTATGCAACAATGACCGGCCACCAGATCGCCTACAACATCTCCCGGGAAGTGCCGTGGGGGATCCTGACCTCCTCGTTTGCCTTTTTTGCGATAACCTCCACCGGTTTGTGCCTCATCGGTGCCATCAGCCATGCTTACGGCGTAACCCCCCTGCGGCCCCTCGGCAGCAGGGCCGTCTACCTTGCCATCATCTCCACGGTGACCTGCTTCATGCTTTTCGCCTTCAG
>JAFDCC010000159.1 GCA_019312985.1 Deltaproteobacteria bacterium | reverse complement strand
GGGCTTCGGCAATGATGTGGAGTGCGAGGGTGGTCTTGCCGGATGATTCCGGCCCGTATATTTCGGTGACCCGGCCCACCGGGATGCCCCCGACCCCTACGGCAATGTCAAGGCTCAGCGCTCCCGTGGGAATTGCCGGGACCTCTTCAGCCTCATGTGACCCGAGCCGCATGATCGAGCCTTTCCCAAACTGTTTCTCAATCTGGTACATTGCATTGTCCAGGGTGTTGCCCTTCTGCCCGCGGGTTGCCATAGTGCTCGCTCCTTGTCTGATAAATAATGGGTCTGAATACCAGTAATTATATGAAAACGTTATGTGTTGCAGAGAGGTTGTGGTGTGTAATTTCTGCGGTCAACGGAGCACTCTAATCAATAAGTCAGAAGTTTAAAAATAAATATTTAGCCCGATGAAAAAAAATCGTGTTCGGGCGCGGCGTGAAAGCGATTACAGGGTTGTTGTTCTTGTCGGCCCCGTGTTTTCGAGGAGGAAGCGCCTCGTCAGGTCAAGGGCCGTGACTGCGGCCAACTCCTGAACCTGCCAGCGGTCCCCGGCAAAACAACAGGGGGTGACAATGGTTTTGTTTTGGCTTGAAAAGCCGATGAAGACCGTGCCTACCGGTTTTTGCGGCGTGCCCCCCGCCGGCCCGGCAATGCCGGTGACCGCCAGCCCGATGTCCGCTGCGCTTCTGGCGCGGATGTTGTCGGCCATGGCCTTCGCCACCTCGGGGCTGACCGCCCCATGCCGGACGAGCAGGGCCGGATCGACCCCGAGAAATCTTTCCTTCAAATCATTGCTGTAGGCGATGACGCCGCCGGCAAAATATTCGGAGCTGCCGGGCACCGAGGTGAATTTACGGCCGATGAGGCCCCCGGTGCATGATTCCGCCGTGGCCAGAATTTTGCCGTGGATTTGAAGCAGCTGTCCGGTCACGGATGCCATGGTGTCATCATCGGTGCCGTAGAGGGCATCTCCGAGTGCCTGCTGCACCTCCCCGGCAAGACGGTGCAGAGTTGTTTCGGCCAGGGCCGCAGCAACGGCTGTGACGGCAAGGCTCAGGTGGACTTCCGGAAAAACAGGGTAGTAGCCGATGCGGATGGAGGTCGCCGTTTCTTTTTCCAGGTGGCCGATACGGTGGTTGATTTCCGTCTCCCCCAGGCCGAAAACCTTAAAAACCCTTTGCCGCACCTGTTTGCCGCCGGTGGGCTGCCAGTCGGCAAGTCTCGGAATGACCCTGTTCCGCAGCAGTTCCTCCATTTCATGGGGAACACCGGGGAGGAAAAAAAGCGGTGTGGCGTCATGCACCAGAAGGTAGCCGGCCATCTTACCTTCAGGGTGGAGGATTTCAGCACCGGCCGGCAGCATGGCAAGCCTTTTCAGACTCCTGGTGGTGGCCTCGTCCAGGTGCTGGTAGCGCGCTTTTATTTTGTCAAACACCTTGGGTTGAAGGGCAACGGGACGTCCCAAGCCCTTGCCGGCAGCCTCACTTGTCAGGTCGTCGCTGGTGGCACCCAACCCGCCGGTAACAATGACAAATTCAGAGCGCTTGACGGCGCGGCGGAGGGTTTTGCCGATGTCGGCCGGCGCATCGCCGATGGTGGTCATGGCGGTAATTTCGTGGCCGGCACCATACAGCAGGCGGGCTGCATAGCGGCTGGTTGTATTGAGCACCCTGCCGCTTGTCAGTTCATTGCCTATTGCGATGATTTCGCCGATCATTCTGTTGCCCGGGAAGAAAACATATTGTCATGCCCTTTGCCACAGTAGCTTTTTTCAGGCAACTCGGCCGATAACAAAACGGTCCTGCAGCCGCTCGAGCTTGACGGGAACCACGCGGCGGCTGTCATCCGCTGCCGGCCTGAAGCGGATCGGGATATAGTTGTCGCTGAAGCCCCTGGCCAGGCCGTCAGGCGCAGTCGCCGCTTCAACCAGGACAGGGTGGACCCGGCCGAGCCTGCTTTTATAGAAAGCACTTCTCTTCTTATGATCTAATTCACGCAGAAGCGCAACTCTCTCTTCCTTGGTTTCAGGCGGCACCTGCGGCTTCATGGCTGCCGCCGGGGTGCCCGGTCTTCTTGAGTAGGGAAAAACGTGGAGGTAGGTGATCGGCAGCCCTGCCGCAAGGTCATATGTCTGCTGAAAATCTTTCTCGGTCTCCCCGGGAAAGCCGACAAGGACATCGACGCCGATTGCTGCCGCTGGGAGCAGTTCTCTGGCAAGGAGCACTTTTTCAATAAACTGGGCGCCGGTGTACCGCCGGCGCATGCGCCGCAGGGTCTCGTCCGAGCCGCTCTGCAGGGGGATGTGGAGGTGCGGCATGAAGTTGTCTGTTCCTGCCATGAGCTCCAAAAGCGTCCGGCTGATTTCAGTCGGCTCCAGCGAGCTGAGGCGGAAGCGGGTGTGTGGGGCTGCTGCCATCAGAGTTTGTAAAAGATCGATCAGGGTGACGGGCGGCTTCAGGTCGAGGCCGTAATGGCCCACATGGATGCCGGTAATGACGATTTCCCCGTGGCCATGCTCCCGGTAGAGAAGGGTCTGCTCCAGCGCCGCTTCCAATGTTAGGCTCCGGCTGGTACCCCGTGCATGGGGGACAATGCAGTATGAGCAGAAATTGTTGCAGCCATCCTGGACCTTGAGAAACGCCCTGGTCCGGCCGGGAAAACGGGTGCCGGGCAGCCGGGTGAGCCGGCTCTCGCCCCTGATGTCGTTGAAAAAGGGCCGGGGCTCCCATGGCCGGACAGGCTCAGGCGGCAGACCATCGGCAAGGGCGGCCTCCACCAGCTGATGCTTGTTGGCATTGCCGACAAGGGTGATCGGCGCACCTTCAAATTCCCTGATTTTCTCGGGTTCCACCTGGGCATAGCACCCGGTAACGACGATTTTTGCAGCAGGGTTGGCACGCTGGGCCCTGCGGATAAGCTGGCGTGACTGGGCCGCTGCCTTTGCCGTGACAGCGCAGGTATTTATGACGTAAATATCCGCCCCTGCATCAAAGGGGTGGAGGGTCAGCCCCTGTTCCTCGAAGCAGGACTGAAACGAGGCCGACTCGCATTGGTTGACCTTGCAGCCCAGGGTGGCGACCGCCACTGTTTTACTGTTTTTTTCGTTCACTTTCATGCCGGCGCTAAGCTTACGTAATATCGGGCCGGAACGCAAGCCTCCTGCCTGCCAATAGAATGATAGCAAAATAACAGGATTTGCGTTCTTTTTACCGGAGCTTCCGGTATAACGGAAGTGGAGCAGAATGCCAAGAAGGGGTGTTCCTCCCTGTACCGGCAAATCCCTGCCAGGGGTATGCATGGTGGACAGGGGGTACGGCGGCCGGCATGACGCCTGCTGCCTTTTTATAAAGAATTTTGGGTCATGGAAGTGCTTATGGATCGTATTGCCGCAATCGATGTTCTCTGTGTCGGGTCAGCAACCTATGATCTTGTCTATGCCGTGGAGCACCATCCCGGGCCTGACGAGAAAATCCGGGCAGCCTCATTTGCCGGTTGCGGCGGCGGCCCGGCAGCCAACGCCGCGGTCACGGTGGCGCGGCTCGGTCTGCAGGCAGCATTTGTCGGCTATCTCGGCCGTGATATGTTTGGCGCTGCCCATATTGCTGAGCTGCAGCGGGCAGGTGTTTTTACGGACCGCGTAGCCCGGGGTGCTTTTCCCTCGGCCGTGTCGGCGGTCATGGTCAAGCCGGACGGCAGCAGGGCGCTGGTAAGCCACCGCAACCCTGAAAGTTTGCTCTCTCCCGGCGCCCTTGATTTTTCCGGGATGAAGGCCCGGGTGATCCTCTTTGACGGGCATGAACCCTCCATCTCGCCGCCACTGGCAAGATATGCCCGCAGCAGGGGTATTGCCACCATCCTCGATGCAGGGTCGGTGCACCGGGGTACCGCGGAGCTCGCTGACCTGGTGGACTACCTCGTCTGCTCGGAACGTTTTGGCCTGGATTTTACCGGTGAAGCCAGAGCTGAGCGGGCTCTGGAGAAACTCGCATCCCATGCGCCCAATGTCATTATAACCCGGGGGGAGAAGGGGCTTCTCTGGAAGCGCGGGGCCGAATCATCCCGCCTCCCGGCATATCAGGTCAACACTGTTGATACAACCGGCGCCGGTGATATTTTCCACGGGGCCCTGGCAGCATGCCTGGCCCGCAAAAAGGCTTGGCGCAAAAGCCTTGCCTATGCCAGTGCTGCCGCTGCTCTCTGTTGTACGAAAATAGGGGCCCGACCGGGGATTCCCTCGGAAGAGGAGGTGAAAAACTTTCTGGAAGAGAGGGAAAAATCTCTTCATTCCAAAAGCTGAGGCTCTGTTTT
>JAFDCC010000158.1 GCA_019312985.1 Deltaproteobacteria bacterium | reverse complement strand
TGTAATAGGTCTTACTATTCCAGCTGCTCGCCCTGTTTTTTTAGAGGGCCGCCGGCCCGCAGATCGACGGTCCGGTATCGGTGCAGATCCTATCTTCCGGGCATCAATGCAAATGACAATTGAACAGGCAAAAGACGTTTTAACAATCGAGGCAGAGGGAATCCTGGCGGTGCGGGACCGGATTGGTCATGACTTTGAACGGGCCGTGACCATGGTGTTGAACTGCCCCAGCAGGGTCATCCTGACCGGCCTCGGCAAGTCGGGCATCATCGGCCAGAAAATTGCTGCAACACTCAACAGTACCGGCACGGCGTCCTTTTTCCTCCACCCGGTTGAGGCCATGCACGGCGACCTGGGGATAGTGGACGGCCGTGACGTGGTCATTGCCATTTCCTACAGCGGCGAGACCCCGGAGCTCAACCTGCTGGTCAACAGCCTGAAAAACAGGTCCGTCTCGATTGTCGCCATGACCGGCGGCCCGGATTCCACCCTGGCAAAGCTTGCCGACGCGGTACTTAATGTTGCTGTACCGAGGGAGGCGTGCCCCCTCGGCCTGGCGCCGACGGCCAGCACCACCGCCACCCTGGCCCTCGGCGATGCCCTGGCCGTTGTCCTTCTTGACCGCAAGAAATTCAGGGAGTGCGACTTCCGCCGGAATCATCCCGGCGGCAGCCTCGGGGACCGGCTCAAGGTCCGGGTTTCCGAGGTCATGCTCACCGGCGCCCACATCCCCGTGGTCTCCGAAGGCACCCCGCTGCGCCGGACAGTGGAAGTCCTCAACGCCAAAAACCTCGGGGCCGTGCTCATCGCCGATGCAGAACAACACATCAGGGGAATTATCACCGATGGCGACATCAGGCGCATGGTGGCAAAAGGTGTTGACCTTGATGCGGCCGAGGCTGCGGACCACATGACCGCAGGGCCGAAAAGCATCGACGAGACGCTCCTGGCAGCCGACGCCCTCAGCCTGATGCAGCAGCACGAGATCACCATCCTCGTGGTCACCGACGCCGCCGGGCGTTTGACCGGTATTCTGCACCTTCACGACCTAATCGGCAAAGGCGAATTCCGTTTCATGGTATAATTTTTCCTTCAGACAATCGAGGCAGGCAAATGTGTCAAATGAACGTGATGTTCGAGCATGATGGCGAACAGGAGCAGGTTATGGAGAATGCGATCCGCCTGGAGGTCACCGGCGAGGGGGTGCTGGTCAGCACCTTTTTCGAAGAACCGAAACTGGTCAGAAAAGCCCGGGTGAAGAGCATCGATTTCCTCGGGGGCACGGTAACCTTAGACAACAGGGTCCCGGAACGTGACTGAAAAACATTATAGCGACATTGAAAAGCTGCAGGTGCTCATATCCCACTGGCTGGAGCACAACGAGAGCCACGGCAGGGAGTATGCCAGGTGGGGGGAAGTTGCGCGGGAGGCCGGCCACGAGAGCGCGGCCGAACATATCGGCCGTGCGGTTGCACTGCTGGCAGAAGCGGACAGGGCCTTGGAGCAGGCCCTCCAGGCTGTCGGCGGCCCGAGGCAGGGCCACAGCCACCACCACCATCATGACTGAAGGGGCGGAAAGTCAGCTGTCCTGCCCGCCTCTCCCCTCAAAGGTCCGCAAGGCATCGAGCGGATCATCGCCGCTGACACCGATGATGCCCTGAGCCCGCAGAATCCAGTAATCGCCGGGGTCGGCCGCGATTTTCCGCTGCAGCTCCCGCGAAACACTGTGAGAGTCTTCTTCCAGGTTGTAGAAACGGCTGTCTATGCCGATAAACCCGTCCTGCAGATGGGCGACGGTGTGAAGTATTTTTGACAGGTAGCCCTTTTCCAGGCCCCCCAGGTCATCCAGGGCCGTAAAGCCCTCCTCTTTCAGGTTTGCCAGCAACTCTGCCACTATGCCGCGATTGGCGGCAAGCCCCTGCGCCAGCCTGGCCCCGAACCGGTCCTCCGCGCCGTTAACCGCCTCCTCCTCCGGGACCAGGAGCCTCTCGTAGCGAAGCAGCATGGTCCCGGCAAAAAAGCGCTGCACCCGCTGTCGGCACGATGCAAAGCCGGGACCGGCGAGGAGGATATCGTGTGCTATTTCCAGGTTTGCCATATCCTTCTCCTTTCGGCGTGCTTCCCTATTCGTCGAAAATCGGCAGAGACCGGATGTCGCGAAAACTGTTCACGTGGTAGTCGGCTTCCAGTTCATGGTTTCTGAAGGCGATCAAGCGCATGTTGACCCCGGCGGCATGCTCCCGGTCAACACTGCTGTCGCCTATGTAGACCGCCTGGTCAGCTGCCAGGCCGAAATGGTGAAGAATCTTCTGCAGTGCCTCGGCATGGGGCTTGGGCCGCTGCACGTCAAGGGCGGTGACCACGAGGTCAAAATAGGGCTCCAGATCGTGCATTTTCATGATGGCGGGCATCGTGGTGCTGCGGTTGGTGCTTATCGCGGTATGGAACCGCGGCTTCAGGAACCGCAGAAACTCCTTGAGGTCGGGCTCGATTCGCATGTACTGCAGGTAGGGGGTGTAATCGAGGGCTTCCCGGTACTCGTGGGCCGGGTCGATGGATCCGGGGTATTTCCTGAAGATATGGGCCACCGAGTCAAAGACATTATGGCTGTGGACGTACTCCTCTTCCTCCCCGTCCATGAGCGGATAGCCGAAGGTTTCGAGGAGGTGGTTGTAGTACATCCGGTTGGCGTCCCGTGAGTCGAACATGACGCCGTCGCAGTCAAAGACCACCAGTTCCAGTAGAGCCATGATTCCCTTTTCAGTCCCTATCTCTTCGCATGGTTACGGTGCCAGCCGGGGCTTTGGCGCCGGCCGCGTGCTCCGCCCCCTTGATTTCCCGCTCCAGCCTCTCAAAAAAAAGCTCCATGAACTCGTGGCGCTCCGCGGCGATCCTCTTTCCCTCCGGGGTCAGGACACGGTCACTGATCTTGG
>JAFDCC010000157.1 GCA_019312985.1 Deltaproteobacteria bacterium | reverse complement strand
GCCGGGTCAAGAATTTCCGGCCTGTTGGTTGCGGCAAGGATAATTACACCCTTGTTGGTTTCGAAACCGTCCATTTCTGAGAGGAGTTGGTTCAATGTCTGTTCCCGTTCGTCATGCCCGCCGCTGATGCCGCCTAACCCCCGGGCCTTGCCAAGGGCATCAAGTTCATCAATGAAAACAATGCAGGGGGCTGTCTTGCCGGCCTGGTCAAAGAGGTCCCGGACACGGGCAGCACCGAGCCCAACAAACATTTCAATAAAATCAGAGCCGCTGATGGAAAAGAAAGGAACGCCTGATTCACCGGCGACAGCCTTGGCCATCAGTGTCTTGCCGGTTCCGGGCGGGCCGACCAGCAGGATGCCCTTGGGGATTTTTGCTCCCAGCCGCGTGAATTTTTCAGGTGTCTTGAGAAACTCGATGACCTCTTGCAGTTCCTGCTTGGCCTCGTCCTGGCCCGCCACCGAGGAGAAGTCAATGCCGAGGTCTGTCTGGGCCACGATCTTCGCCTTGTGCTTGCCCAGGGTCATCATGCCGGGACCGGCCTGGCTCATTCTTTTGATGGCGAACATCCAGATGCCGACAAATATCAGGGCCGGCAGGACCCAAGAGAGGATGGTTTTCAGGAAGGTGTTCTCGTTTTCGGCAATGATGTCGACGCTGTTTTTTTCCAGGAATTCGACAAGATTTCTGTCGTCTACCCGCGGAGTGCGGTAGATCATTTCCGGGAACAGGGGCTCCTTCTTCTCGTCCTGCCTCGTCTCAAATCCCTTGAGTTGGTTGGTGGAGATGACAACCGAGGTGATCTTGTTTTCCAGAACCAGGTTCTTGAATTGGGTGTAAGAAACGTTGTTGACTTTAGGCGCCAGCCAGTACTGGAAAAGAAGAAGGGCGCCAAGGGCAATGATGATATATGTCGTTGAAAATGATATTTTCTTCTGGCGCATACCCGGTTTTTTCCTTTCGCAAAAAATAGCAGCAGGTGTTCCCTGCTGCGTCATTGTGCAGGCTGCCGGCGGCATCCCTCCTGAGCGCAAAATCACATGACCGATACTGTAATAAAAGGATGACATATTCCGTTGTAACCCGTCAAGCGAAATGGTGGCCAGGGGCAAGGCGGAAGGAACGGCCTGCAGCAGAAAAAAACAGGCCTCGGCAAAGGGCGGCAGCCTGTTCCACCGAAAGATTCCCGGCTGCCGGTAATTTCTTCTTGAAAGTAATGTAATTCATTGAGATTCTATAAAAAAAAGCATACTATACACGGCGGCGCTGTCTTCACAATGCAGGCAGAATCCTTACTGCATCATCAGAAGGAGCATGGGCACAATGGCACTTCGCCTCCTGGAAATAGTGGTCCCTGAAGAGGCCACCCCTGATGTCCTCAAGATCATCGAGGAGGGCCAGATTACCAATTTCTGGCAGACCTGCAGCTGTGAGAGCCGCAATATTTTCAAAATGATCATCGCGGCGGAGAAGACAGAGAAACTGCTCGACACGCTGCAGAAGAAGTACGGCCATCTCGATAGTTTTCACATGGTTCTCCTGCCCCTGGAGGCGTCCTACCCCGGAACGAAGGAGATCGAGGCGACGGCGGAGGAAAAGGAGAAGGTTGAGACAGAGAAGAAGGAGCCGCTCCGGGTCAGCAGACAGGAGCTTTACAACGATGTCTTTTACAGCGCCAAACTCACCAGGACCTACATGATCATGATCGTCCTTTCGACGATCGTTGCCGCCATCGGCCTTGTCAAGGACAACGTCGCGGTCATAATCGGGGCCATGGTGATCGCGCCGCTTCTCGGGCCCAATGTGGCGCTTTCCTTCGCCACCACGGTCGGGGACGGCGCCCTTGGCAGAAATGCCCTGTTGACCAATTTCGCCGGCATCCTGACGGCCTTTGCCGTGTCGCTGCTATTCGGCTTTTTTCTGGCAATCGATCCGGGAATAAGGGAGATAGCCGCGCGAACCGTTGTGAGCTATGGCGACATTGCCCTTGCCCTTGCCTCAGGGGTTGCCGCGGCCCTGTCCATTACGAGCGGCGTGCCCTCGGTTCTGATCGGGGTCATGGTCTCGGTGGCCTTGATTCCACCACTGGTAGTGTTCGGCCTGCTCCTGGGATCGGCGAATTTTATGCTGGCACTCCAGGCCCTGCAGCTGGTATTTATCAACATGATCTGCATCAACCTGGCCGGAGTCTTCACCTTTCTGCTGCAGGGAGTCAGGCCCCTTAACTGGTGGGAGGCGTCAAAGGCGAAAAATGCCACACGCTATGCCATAATAATCTGGGTTTCTCTTCTCATCCTCCTCTCAGCGTTGTTGATGTTTTCCCGACCATGAGCTGCTCGGCGACAACTTTTGAAAGCAGTGCCGTGCGGCGTACCCAGGTCAACCGCTATGGGATGTCGAGCGTGTCCCTGCTGAAACCATAAGGAAGAACCCGGCCTGTTGTGGTGCCTGCCATGGAGAAAAAAGCCCCTGCTGCCGCAATCAGAGATCTTGTGCCGAGGCCCTGGGCCCTTAGCGCCGAAGAAGCCCTTGACCTACTGAAAATTGATCCGGCGCAGGGCTTGAGTTCAGGGGAGGCGGGCAGAAGGGCGGGCCTCTAT
>JAFDCC010000156.1 GCA_019312985.1 Deltaproteobacteria bacterium | reverse complement strand
GCCGCTTTGTGAGATCCATTCGTTGACAAGCCAGGGTTCTGAAATAGCAATCCTTCTGGCCTCGCGTATCTCGGCCTGGCTCATCTCAGCGGCATTGGAAACCAGGTCTTCGACAATAAGTTCGTTGTCCCCGGCACGGGTGTGCTGGAAGTTTGTGAGAGAATCAACACGGCTTGAATGGGGAATCTGCCATGAAGTTTCGGTAAGTTCCTCGATGGCGGCCAGTGTTTTTGTGGTAAAGACATCGGCGTCGCGCGGGGCAATGACAAAAAATACATTGTCAATTTTATTATAGGTTTTCTCCAGTTCTTCGAGAGCCTGCAGCTGGGGGTTTGCCTCTGAAAAGAAAGCCCGCAGGTCGTTGTTGAATGTCAGCCTGAAGATGCCGCTGCCCGCGGCTGCAGCAAAAAACAGGCAGCCAATGACAAGCAGCCAGCGGTACCGAATGACCCACTGCCCCAGCCAGGCCTCAAGCTGCCCCATGGCCGGCTCCTCTTTTTTTCAGGTAATTGCAGAAGGCAAGGTACTGCGGCGGCAGAGTCCTTTTTGCGTGTCTCACGAGGTAAAAGTTCCTTTTCATCTTCATGTCGCCGATTGCTATCTCATGGAGCTTGCCGCTGTCAAGCTCCTCCTGTACCGCTGTTCTGGAAATGACTGCGGCGCCAAGACCTTCCTTGGCCGCCTCTTTGACGGCCCCCGTCGAACCCAGGGTGGCAACGATGTTGAATGTATCTGTGCTCACACCCTGCTTTTCAAGAAAACCTTCAAAGGCCCTGCGTGTACCGGAACCTTTTTCCCTGTTCAGAAAGGGGGTGGCCGCAAGCTTTCCGATGGTTACGGTTTTATCGGGCAGCACTTTTGCGGTGGCCACCAGGACAAGCTCGTCCTCGATCAGGGGTTCAAAGACCAGTTGGGCGGTTTCTGTCTGTGCCCCGACAATGCCGCACAGGATATCGTGCTGCATGACCAGGGAGATGATGGCGGCAGAATCCGTGATACGTATCTCAAACGCTACTTCCGGGAACTGCTTTTTGAAGGAGCACGCCGCCCGCGGCAGAATATAGGTTCCGGGGATGGTGCTTGCCCCGATGATCAGCGTGCCTTTCACCCCGGTGCCAACTGCGGTGATTTCCTCCCGGGTGCGTTTTATGTCGTCAAGAAACTGTAATGCTTTCGGGTAGAGGATTTCTGCCTCGGCGGTCGGCATGATTGAGCGGCCCAGCCGGTCAAACAACCTGCAGCCAAGGGAATTCTCGAGGTTTTTTATGTGCTCGCTGATCGTCGGCTGGCTTATGAGCAGTTCCTCTGAAGCCCTGGTGAAGCTCCTGTGTCTGTAGACCGATGTAAATATTTTCAGGTGGCGGATATCCATGATTATCCTGGAAATCGGGTGCTGCCGTGAAGGTGTAATCCCCTGAAGCATGCATCCCTCAAGGCCGGAATTGCCGCGCAATAATCGGCATTTCCTATTTGCTGCATTGATTATACAGATGCGGCTTATGGGCGTCAAGCGGGTTCAATCTTGTTTACACCAGGCGAAAGCCGGCAGGCCGCAGCCGGGAAAAGAAGAGGCAGGATGGCACGCAAAAAGGGTGGGCTAGGCCACCACTAAACCATAGGGGCCGTCAACTATCTCGCCCACCTGGACGGCGCTTCCCACTCCTGCCGCGCCCAGGTCTTTTATGAGTTCCGGCGCCTGGGAATCGGGAACGGCAAGGAGCAGGCCGCCCGAGGTCTGCGGGTCGTAGAGAAGCTGCTCCTCGTGGCCCGTAAGGGCTCTGCGGACCTGCATCTTTTCCTTGACCAGTTCGCGGTTTGCCTTGTTGCTGCCCGTTGTCTCCCCTTTCTGGTACATGCGCAGGGCGTTGTTGTAGAATGGCAGCCTGTCAAAGTGGAGGATGACCTGGGAGCCGCTGCCAAGGGCCATTTCCAGGCTGTGGCCGGAAATGCCGAAGCCGGTGATGTCGGTGGCGGCATGCAGGTCGAACTTCAGGGCGGTTTTCATGGCCGGGCCGTTAAGCGCGGCCAGGGAGGGGAGAGTGTCGCGCTCCAGGTCCCCAAAGGGCAGCTTGCCGGAACGCACCGCGTTAAAGAGGACCCCGGAGCCAAGGGGTTTGGTCAGGATGAGGGCATCGCCGGGCTTGCCCCCGGCATTGGTGATAACCCTGTCCGGGTGGACAATGCCGCTGACACAGAGGCCGTACTTGGGTTCCTCGTCATCAACGGTGTGGCCGCCGACAAGACAGGCGCCCGCTTCCACCACCTTGTCGTGCCCTCCCCGCAGGATCTCTTTCAGAAATCCCATGTCGAGATGCTTGCTGGGAAACATCACAACGTTGAGGGCGGTCAGGGGGACTCCGCCCATGGAGTAGACATCGGATATGGAGTTTGCCGCCGAAATCAGGCCGAACCAGTACGGGTCGTCCACCGGCGGCGTGATGAAATCAACCGTATTGATCATGGCGATATCATCCGTCAGCCTGTATACCGCCGCATCGTCGGCTGTTTCGATGCCGACCAGGAGGTTGGGGTCAGTCGGGGGCGTCAGCCCCTGCAGCGCTTCCGACAGAGCCGTCGGACCGATCTTTGCCGCTCAGCCGCAGGTCCGCGCCAGGCCGGTCAATGTCTTTTTTTTAAAAAGGGCCATTCTGTTCTCCCGCTAAAAAAATATGGTTTACCGGCCCATCTTCCCGGTTTCTGTCATTGACAGGGTGACAAGTGTGATGCCGGTCATGATGAGTCCATCCTCCAAAATTGCTTACAATGGCTGAACAACCTTTGTCAAGGACAAGTATACTGCCCTGCACGGAAATTCCCTGCCTTTATTGGAGCCGGGGCTTGCTTTTTTTCCCGCCAGGGGATATTGGAACAAGGCTGGCGACACAGGACCCAGGATGAAATGATTCGTATTAACAGCAATGGAGGCGGGTATGAAAAAAACAGTGTTGATTACTGGGGCGAGCGCCGGGTTCGGGGCGGCGTGCGCCCGGAAATATGGGGAGCAGGGGTACAGGCTGGTTCTTGCTGCCCGCCGCCTGGAAAAGCTCGCGGTCCTTCAGCAGGAGCTTTCCGGCACCGAATGTCACCTGGTGGAGCTCGATGTCCGGGACCGCAGTGCTGTTGCCGGAAAGCTTTCCAGTCTGCCGCCGCCGTTCGACAGAGTGGATATCCTGGTCAACAACGCCGGCCTGGCACTGGGGCTTGAACCGGCCCACGAAACGGATTTGGATGCGTGGGAAACAATGATTGACACCAACATAAAGGGGCTTATCTACTGTACCAGGCAGATTCTTCCCGGCATGGTGGAGCGGGGGTGCGGCCACATTGTCAATATCGGCTCGGTGGCAGGCTCCACCCCCTATCCCGGCTCCAATGCCTACGGCGCCACAAAGGCGTTTGTCAAACAGTTCTCATGCAACCTGCGCACCGACCTGCACGGCACCCCTATCAGGGTAACCAACATTGAGCCGGGAATGGCGGAAACCGAGTTTTCTCTTGTGAGATTCAACGGGGACGCGGCGAGAGCCTCGGAGGTGTATAAAGACGCCCAGCCGCTTACGGCTGAAGATATCGCGGCAACAGTCTGCTGGGTGACAGGTCTGCCGCCGCACGTCAATGTTAACCGGCTGGAGATCATGCCCGTCTGCCAGGCCTGGGCACCATTCCGGATTCATCGGCAGGAGGAGTGAGAGAGCCGGCCGGGCTTATTATTTCTGTTTGTCAACCTCTGCGGGGACAGGCTCTTTCATATCCGGGGCACTATACTCCTGTAACAGCCGTGTCATCTGATCCGACACGGCGTAATCAAGAGGGGTTTTCCCGTCATAATCCTTTGCCGCCACCCCGGCCCCTGCCTCAAGAAGAATGCGGGCCGCAACGGAATTGTCTTCCCTGGCAGCAGTATGGAGGGGGCTTCTTCCCTTGACGTCTGTTCCCGAAACATTCGCCCCTGCTTCAATCAGGTACCTGATAATTTTTTCAGCATAATACGGTTTGTCAGATACCGTGTCTTCCTTGAAAACAGAACTGGAATAATAGACGGCAGCGTCCAGCGGTGTCGTCAAGTTGCTTGTTTTGCTCCTTCCCCTGAAGTTTACCGCCGCCCCAACTGATACAAGATATTCCAGCTTGAGAAATGTCTCATTATCAAAAGCCCCCTTAATGATATTGATGAGGACTGTTTCGTTATTATCGTTGCGAAAATTAACTCTCGCCCCCTTTTCATACTGGAGTTTGATGTCATCAAGGCTGGCATAACTGGCATTTTCAATAAATCTGCGTTGGTTGAATTCCGCAGGGCCTTCTTTTTTAATTATCTCTATGCTCTGGACGGTCACACCTTCCTTCTGATAATCAACCTCAACAGGTTTCTTTTTCAGGGGTTTTCTTTTTACATCACCCTCAACTTTCGTGATAAGGCGCTTGGGGGGGCGGCTGCTGGCCGGTTCTTTTTGCACGGCGCAGTTAACCAGCAGGAGAATACAGGCAATGCAGAGAAATGCGTAACGGTTCATGAAATTGCTCCAAAAAGTCTCTTGCGGTATACGCAACAGTCAAAACGGGATGCAGAGCTTTTTTGCAACTTTGCCATCTTTGCGGCTTTTTGTTAATGGCTCCCCGCCAATCCTGCTTCCGCTTTCTTTCCAAGCCGGAATGTGGTATTCATAATGCCATAACATCCCAAAAACATGGGATTTACCATATATTGAGTAAAAAATGCTGGTTTTTTTTATGTAATTTTTTTTACGGTAGAGTGAATAGCGAGGTGCGCCATGAAAAAAACATTTATTCTGACAGGGCTGCTGGTTTTGGTCATCAGTGTTGCCTTTGCCCAGACCGGTGTCAAAAAAAGAAGGCCGCTCCCCTTTGAGTACGGCAGGGTTATCATTGACAACTATTCCAAGAGGCACCGCCTTGCCCCGGTGGTGTTTGACCACTGGTTGCACCGGGCAAAATTCACCTGCCGCCTCTGCCACGTTGACATCGGCTTTGCCATGAATGCCAACGAGACGAGGATCAGGGCAGTTGACAACATCAATGGCTACTACTGCGGTTCCTGCCATGATGGCAAGGCTGTCTTTTCTTCGTGTCAGAGCGATACGGCCGGGAGAAACCAGGCGGAATGCACCATCTGCCATTCTTTTGGCAAGGAGGTCGACAAGAAGTATGAATTCCGGGAATTTATCAAGGACCTGCCGAAGGAACGGCTTGGAAACGGCGTTGACTGGGAAAAGGCAGAAAGTGATGGGAAAATCAAGCCCATTGATTTCATTGAGGGCATTTCCATCAAGCGGGGCAAGTTTGTCGATCCCAAGGATTTTGAACTCAGGTCCAAGGTCCTCGGCATGCCGGATATTATTTTTTCACACCGCAAACACACGGTCTGGAACGGATGCGAAGTCTGCCATCCTGAAATCTTTGTCGGCATTAAAAAGGGCATGACAAAATACTCCATGGTGGATCTTTACGAGGGCAAGTATTGCGGCGTATGCCACAGCACCGTAGCATTCCCGCTTCTGGACTGCCAGCGCTGCCATACTGAGAAAGTAAGGTAGCAGCCATGAAAACAATTGTACCGTTTGTCATATTAAGTTTTGTTTTTCTGTTCCACGCCGGGAGCAAATCAGGCTCCTTAGCGGTTGCGCATGCCGAGCAGAAGCAGGACTGGAAACAGGAATTTGCAGAGGTCTGCTCCAAGACGCAGAATGCGATGCTCCTCTCTGTCGCGGAGCTGCAGGACGTTGTTAAGCGCTGCGATGGGCTGCAGGAGCGGCTTGAAGAGTTAAACGGCCAAGAGGGAAAAACAGAGAGAAAGGTGTATACCAGGCGGCTGAAAATGTGCCGTGACCTTTATCAGTTCACCCTGGATTTCAAGAAGAGGGAAGAGTAGCAAATTGAAATGAAACGTCTGCTGGTTTCATTTGTCCTTGTTCTGCCTCTTTTAATACCCGGCTGGACTTTTTCTCAGTTTGTCGCATCCCAATACCTGGAGAACATTCCACCTCCCGAATATTATGGCAAGGTTATTCTGGATAATTTTTCCAGGAAATCAGGTGTCGATCCCGTTGTTTTTGACCACTGGCTCCATCGGGCAAAATTTACCTGCAGGCTTTGTCACATTGATGTCGGCTTCGCCATGGAGGCGGGGGCGACAATGGTAAGTGCGGCTGACAATATGAGCGGATACTATTGTGGCGCCTGTCATGATGGAAAAATGACGATAGAGGACAATGTTGTTTTTGACTCCTGTGCTGTCAATGATACAGAAGAGGAAAGAAAAAGGTGCGGCAGGTGTCATTCCAAAACAGAAACAGGGCAGGGAGAATATGACTACGAGAAATTTACCGCAGGGTTTCCCCTATTGAAGAAAAACCTGATTGACTGGGAAAAAGCCGAGCTTCTCGGAAAAGTTACGCCTTTAGACTTTCTTGAAAGTATTTCCCACGAACGACCGTCATTAAAAGCACAAAGGGACTTTTCGATTGAAGCAGCAGCACTCAAATCCAATGTGATATTTTCACACAAGAAACATACGGTGTGGAATGGATGTGAAGTGTGTCACCCCCTGATTTTCAGGAGTTCCAAGAAAGGAACGGTGCAATATTCAATGTTTGAGATAATGGCGGGAGAATATTGCGGGGTGTGCCATTTGACAGTGGCTTTTCCCGTATGGCTTTGTGCCAAATGCCACAGAGATTCTGTGCAATGAAACATTAAAGAAGCATGTGAAAAGGTGGATAAGATGAAAGTCGTGGCTTTTAACGGCAGTGCCCGAAAGGACGGCAACACGGCAATATTGCTTGGTTATGTCTGTCGGGAGCTTGAAAGGGAAGGAATAGAGACTGCAATGGTCCAGATGTCCGGCAGCAGAATCCGGGGTTGCACGGCCTGCATGCAGTGCTTTGAGAACAAAGACCGGCGCTGTTCGGTTGAGGATGATGCGATCAATGAGTACATTGAAAAGATGTTGGCTGCCGACGGCATCCTCCTTGGCTCACCAACCTACTTTGCCAATGTTTCCACGGAGATGAAGGCCCTTATAGACCGGGCCGGCATGGTGTCACGGGCCAACAGCGATATGCTGGCCCGCAAGGTGGGCGCGGCGGTTGTGGCCGTTCGGAGGGCCGGCTCCATCCATGTCTTCAACTCCATAAACCACTTTTTCTTTATCGGCCAGATGGTGGTCCCTGGTTCCAGCTACTGGAACCTGGGGATCGGCAGGAAGAAGGGAGAGGTGGAGCAGGATGCCGAAGGCATCGAGACCATGAAAAATCTTGGCCGCAACATGGCCTGGCTTCTGAAAAAGATCAACGGCTGAAAAATTCCGGGACAAAGGGGATCAGGGTGAGCCGAACGCGGCTGCAAAAAGGTTTTCAATGGCCTGCCTGCCTTTTTCGGAAAGATTCCGGGTGCCGGCGCCGACAAATGTCTCATGTTCGATTTTCGGGGTGTCCGGGACCCAGGCGCCCTGCTTCCAGCTGTACCAGCTGCCTTTTTCCTGGTCATAAACCGAAAGGGGCCTGTTGAACAGCTTGGCGAGTTCCACGGCCCAGCCCGTGCCGCCCTTTACGGTATTATCTTCAAGTATTGTGCCGATGACAAAAACCTGATAGCCGCTGTTCACCATGTGAAAGATGGTCTGGAGGACCTTCCTGATCTTCTCGGTTTGATAGTATGTCCGGTGCATCATCTTGGACACCATCTCCATGCTGATGTCGCCCCGCTTCAGTTCGTCTTCCGAGAGAACCTTCAGGTTTTTCTGCCTGTTTGTCTTCTGACCGGAATAACAGAAGTTTACTTCGTTGACAGACCATTTTTCCGCCGCTTCGCCAAAGGCTGTCTCGGCGCCCTTCAGGCCGCCGCTGTATAGTGTCCACTTTTCTTTTGCCAACATAATATCCTCGCAATTATAAGTTTATTTACCCTTTTTATCCAAACGGGAGGCATTGCACCGCAGCGTGGCTGCAGCCTGCCTGCTTGAAGATTTCTTCCATTCGCGCGGGGCAGGTGACCGAAGGAAGGCGCCTGATCACATTTACTTCAGGCGTTTATAATTTTCAGGCACTTCTTCCTTGCCATCGAAACCTTGTGGAACCCGGCCGGCAGCCAAAAGATGGCCTATATACAGCAAGTCTCCCCTGTCTGGCAACCTTTTTATTACGGCAACCCCCTCTTATTTTCCTGACTCTTCACAGGCCCTCCCCTTGAAGTTAAAGAAGAGCTTCAGTCCTTTTTTGACCGTGTCCGAGAAAATTTTTCCGCTGAGAAACGAACCGGCGACCCGTTTGTTTATCTCGCCCAGGGTCGGGTAGGGGTGGACGGCGCCGGCCAGGGTGGAAAGCTTCACCTTGCCGTTCAGCACAGCAACCCACTCACTCAGCAGGTCGCCGCCATGGGGCCCGAGGATCTGGACGCCGATGACCTTTTCCTTTTCATCCAGGAGCATTTTTATCCTGCCTGTTTCCTCCCCCTCGGCCAGGCTTCTGTCGTTGTTTCTGAACTCCTCGGTCCAGACGGAGTAGGCTATCCCGGCAGCGGCGGCCCGCTTTTCATTGAGACCGATGCTGGCCAGTTCCGGGCTGGTGTAGGTACACCAGGGGAGAAAGGTGTAATCAGCCTTGCGCGGCAGATGGAATATGGCGTTACTGACGACGATGCCCCCCTCATAGCCGGCGGCATGGGTAAACTGGTACCGACCGGTAATATCGCCGGCGGCGAAGATATGCTTGCGGTTTGTGCGCAGGCGGCTGTCAACCTCGATTCCCCTGCTGCTATAGGAAACTCCGGCATTTTCAAGCCCCAGGCCCTCAACATTGGGCTTTCTTCCAGTGGCGACAAGGAGGGTTTCGGCTTCAATTTTCTGCTTTTCTCCCTGGCTGTTTTTCAGGGTCACCTCTTTGGCGCCCTCTTTTTCCGCGACGGCGACAACGGTTGAACCAAGGGCAAAAAGGACGCCCTCGCCTCTCAACTGCTCCATGACGGCATCGGCCAGGTCCCGGTCTTCTTTGCTCAGTATCTGGGCCGATCGCTGCACCACGGTGACCCTGGTTCCCAGTCGGTTGAAGGCCTGGGCCATTTCTATGGCAATGGGGCCGCCGCCGAGGATAATCATGGAACCGGGGAGTTTGTCCAGGTAAAAAATATCCTTGTTTGTCAGGTATGAAACGGAGTCAATTCCCTCAAAGGGCGGGATTGCCGGCGAAGAGCCGGTTGCAACAGTCCATGTTCTCGCCGAAAATGTTTCGCTGTTGAGCCTGATGGTATGCTCGTCGATGAATTCCGGCTGGCCGAATTCCACCCTGGCACCGAGGGAGCAGAAGCGTTCGACGGAATCGTGCTGCTGGATGATGTCGATGACAGAGCGAATGCGCCTGGCAACGTCTCTGAAATCAACAGGCTGGACGTCAACCTGCGGCAGGCCGAACTTGGCCGCATGTTTCATCTCGTGGTAGGCCCTGGCGGTCCGGATCAGGGTTTTACTGGGCACACAGCCGTAGTGGAGGCAGTCGCCGCCAAGGGCTTTTTCCTTTTCCACCAGCAGGGTTTTGGCGCCCAACTGTGAAGCGCCGGCACTGATGGTCAGCCCTGCCGCACCTCCCCCTATCACCCCAAGATCAAAATCATATGTAGCCATTATCCGAGTCCTTCTCTGCAGATATTTGCCTGCCGATTTTACTGGTATAAAAATTCAGCAGTTTCTTAGCCGTAATCGGGAAAAGCCCGAGAATAACGAAGGACAGCACAAGCCCGGGGGAAAGGATGCCGGAGAGCGACTCGAGCTTCCCCAGCTCCTTGCCGGCATTGACATACACCATGGTGCCCGGAAGCATGCCGACCTGGGATACCCAGTAAAAGGTCAAAAGGTTCATTTTCGTCAGGCCCATTGCCAGGTTGATGACGAAAAAAGGAAAGATCGGCACCAGCCGCAGCGAGAAGAGGTAAAATGCACCTTCCCGCTCAATCCCCCTGTTTATGGGGGCGAGTTTGCTGCCGAATTTGTTCTGTACCCAGTCCCGCATGAGAAAACGGGCGACAAAGCAGGCAAGGGTGGCACCTATGGTGCTGGCAAACGAAACAAGAACGAGGCCGACCCAGAACCCGAACATGAGGCCGCCGGCCAGTGTCATTACCGCAGCCCCCGGCAGGGAAAGGGCCGCGACCCCAATGTAGACTGCCAGGTAAACACCGATAACCCCAAGCCGGTTATCGCTGTAGAGCTGGCTGAACTTGTCCTGGGAGCCCTTGAGGTAGTCAAGGGTGAGGTACTGGCCCAGGCCAAGGGTTTGAAAGAGGACCACCGCACCGATAATGGCACCGACTATGAGCAGACGCTCAATGAGTTTTTTGTCCATGGCCGTGTCAAAGTGTTGCAAATTTCAGGCGCAGGCCAAATGAGGCGGCTCCGATAAGGGCGGTTTTCGGGTTGAGTATGACCCGCACCGGTATGTCCGGCAAAAGGTAGCTCATGCGCCCCTTGGCGGTGAAAGTCTGCATGAAGGTGCCGGTTTCAAGAAAAGGTCTGATCTTCGGGGGAACCCCGCCGGCGAGGTAGATGCCGCCCGTGGTCAGTCCCTTGAGGGCCAGGTTGCCGGCCTCGGCCCCGAGGACAGAGACGAAGAGCTCAATGGTTTTCCTGCAGATTTCACAGGATTTTTCGGCGAGCGCCCCGTTGACAATGACCGGCGCCGGGTCTTCTGCGGCAGCAAGCTCTTTTGTAAGCCAGCCGGGTTCCTCAAGCCCCTCATTGTATTTGAAGAAGTCGTAAATAGCTGGAATTCCGCGGCCCGAGCAGATCCGGTCATAGCTGACATGGACATGGCGGGTCCTGAGATAGGCAAGCAGCCTCTCTTCCGTTTCCGACAAAGGTCCGAAGTCCGTGTGGCCCCCTTCAGAGGCAACGGCAAAGTACTGGGAGCCGTCCCAGGTGAAAAAAACCTCGCCGAGGCCGGTGCCCGGCGCGATAATTCCCAGGGCGCCGCCAACTGTTTTTCTGCCGCGGTTGATGGTGAAAAAGTCGGACTCGTCCAGGTGCGGTATGCCATGCCCGGTAGCCACGAGGTCATTGATCAGGGTTGCCCGGAAAAACCCGTGGGCAACCTTCAGCATATGGGTGTCCGGCTGCCAGGGCAGGTTTGTGATGACGGCCCTGCCGTCCCTGACAGGCCCTGCCACTCCGAAACAGGCGGTCTGGGCGTAGGTTCCGGTCCAGGAAAAGAAATCCTCTATGATGTCATCGAGGCCGGCAAATGCACTGCTGCTATAACTTTTTTCATGCAGCGGCTGCAGCGGCCCCTTTTCCTTTGTAAACAGTGCCAGTATGGTTTTTGTCCCGCCAACATCACCGGCCAGGTGAAAATGATTTCCCATTGGTATATAGACCTCGGAGTGGGGCCAATCTGATATTTTTTCTGCACCGTGTATGGAAAAGGTACAGAAACAGAGGTGGAACGGCAAGCTAAAAATAATGGGCTGGATTTTCCGCTGCTTCTTCACAGTGACGGCTGCGGCCCGTGCAGCAACAACGGCAGCCCGGGTGAAATGCGGTGCCGGCGGAAGAAGCTCAGGGGGTGCGGGCCGGTTTTTTGAGCAGGCTTGTGAGAAAGACAGCCAGGCCGGCAAAGAGGGCGGCCATGAGGAAACTGCTTGAAAAACTTCCCAGTTTTTCAGCGAGAAAGCCTGCTACTGCCGGTCCGGCAATCTGGCCGATGGCAAAGATAAAGGTTATGAAGCCAAAAACCCTTGCGGTTTTCCGGGGCCCGACGTAGTCGCCGACCAGGGCCGCCATAATGGAGGGAATGGCCCAGGCGACAATGCCGTAACAGCCGATGGAGAGATACAGAAATATGCCGGGGAGGGCGAGGCCAACCAGGAGATAGGCGCACATCTGGATGGAAAAGACAATGATCAGCCCGGCCTTTCTGCCGATTTTATCCGAAAGGGTGCCGAACACCGGGCCGGAGAAGAGACTCAGGAGGCCGACCCAAGACCAGAAGCCGCCGGCCGCGGCTTCGGAAAAGCCCCTCTCGGCGACCAGGGTGGTGACGATAAAGGTGGCGTAGATAACATAGGTGTAGCCAAAGAGAAAATAGATGGCTCCCAGGTGGTAGATATCCCTGGCGGTGACGGGAGGATGCTTGTCATCAAGGCCGCTCAGGTCTGCCGGCGCTGTTTTTTGCTTTCCAATAAAAGGCCTCAGGCCAAGTTCTTCCGGGGAATCGCGGATGACCAGATAGCAGATTGCGGCAATGAAGAGGACAATGACTCCGAGCACCAGCCAGCTGGTGCGCCACCCGTCTGAAGCGCTCTGTTGGTTGAGGTAGGGGATCAGCCTGCCGGAAAGGAGAATGGCAAAGCCGCTGCCGATGACGATAAAGCCGGCTGCCTTGCCACGCTGCCGGGTGCCGAACCAGGAGGCGACAAGGGCCATCATCGGCACATTTGAGGCGCCGCTGCCCATGCCTGTCAGGGTATAGAAAAGGGCAACGGTGGCAAAGCTGTTGGCCCGGCTCACCAGCAGCATGGAAGCGGCAACGAGAAGAAGGGCCAGGAAAATCAGGCGCCTGCTGCCGGTCCGGGCACTGATATGGCCGCACACCAGGACCGCAAGCAGGTAGCCGATAAAGTTTGTGGTGCTGATCAGCCCCATCTGGGAATAGGTGAGCTGCAGCGAGGAACCCATGGCGGGAAGCAGCATTCCCAGCGCAAAGCGGCCGAACCCGAGGCCGGCAAAAACGCAAAGGGTACCTGCGGCTACTATGTACCAGCCATAATGAACTGATTTTGCTGGGGCGGGGTTCTGGGACATATTCACCGACTGCTGGTTTTGCGGCAAGGTGATGGCGGGCCGCTGAAAAAGTCTGTTGCCCGTTGCCTTGCAGGCAAAGAAAGTCTGCCCTAGGCTGAGAGCTGCGTCGAACTGCTTATCCCCAGGGACCTGTAAATCCGGAGCGCCGCAGTCGAGCAGTTGAGGGTGTAGAGATGGATGCCCCTGACGTCGTTGTCTATCAGGTCGCGGACCTGTTCTGTGGCCCAGTGCACCCCGACTCGCTCGACATACTCGGCACTGCCGGCCCGCTCGACCGCCTTCAGAAGCCTGGCGGGAATATGGGCCCCGGCGGCAAGCTCAGCCATGCGGATCATGCCTTTTGTCGTGGTTATCGGCATAATCCCCGCTATGATTGGGACGTTTATGTGCGCCAGTTCACAACGTTCGCAGAAATCATAGAAATCCCGGTTGTCAAAAAAGAGCTGGGAGACAATATAGTCGGCCCCGGCATCGACCTTAGCCTTGAGGTAGTCAATCTCCTTGAGGCGGTTCGGTGTTTCAGGGTGTCCTTCGGGAAATCCCGCCACGCCGATGCCTGTCTTCGGAAAGTGTTTCTTGATGTAGGCAACCAGGTCCGCGGCATGGGCAAAACCGTTCTCCGGCTCCACCCAGCGGGTCTGACCCTTCGGCAGGTCGCCCCGCAGCGCCAGGATGTTGTCAATACCATGGTCGGCATACTTGCTGAGGATTGCATGGATATCATCCCGGTTAGATCCGACGCACGTAAGGTGCGATACCACGGTAAGGTCTGTTTCCTCCCGGAGGCGGACCAGGAGCTCATGGGTGCGGTCCCGGGTGGAGCCGCCGGCTCCGTAAGTGACGCTTACATAGGCCGGCTCGAGGGGCATGAGGTCCGAAATGGTCTGAAAAAGCCTGTCCCAGTCATCTTCCAGTTTCGGCGGGAAAAATTCATAACTGATACAGGTTTTTTTCGATTGCAGGATGTCTTTGACAAGCATGGTATTGTTTCCGTTTACCGGG
>JAFDCC010000155.1 GCA_019312985.1 Deltaproteobacteria bacterium | reverse complement strand
AGGCTTTCCAGGTAGAAGAAACGGGCGTCGAGCAGGTAGGAAGGCTGCAGGCAGTCGACTGTGGCAGCCACCTGGCCGCGGGATACCGCCTCTTTTTCGAGCCCCTGGATATTGATGGCGGTCCGGTGCCCGGCCTCGACCTCCTGCGTCTCCTGGCCGTGCACCTGGATGCCCCGGATTTTCCCCTTCGTGCGGCCGGGGTAGAACATGATCTCCGCGCCGGTTTGTATCCGGCCCGAAATGGCGGTGCCGGTGATGACCGTGCCGAAGCCCTTCATGGAAAAGACCCGGTCCACCGGCAGCCGGAAAGGCCCTTGCGGCTCGGAGAAGTCCGCTGTTGCCACGAGGCTGTCCAGGGTGTTTTTCACCGCCTCGATGCCCTCGCCGGTGGCCGACGACACGGCCAGGAGCGGCGCCTCCTCCAGAAAGGAGTCGGCAAAGAATTCCCGAACATCCTCGGTCACCAGTTCGAGCCAGTCCGGCTCCACCATGTCCTTCTTGGTGATGACGATGAGGCCGCGCCGGATGCCGAGAAGGCGGCAGATCTCGAAGTGTTCCCGGGTCTGGGGCATGATGCCCTCGTCGGCGGCAATGATGAAGGCGACCAGGTCAATGCCCGCGGCGCCCGCCACCATGTTCTTGACAAACTTTTCATGGCCGGGCACGTCAACGATGCCGAGCCGGTGGCCGCAGGGAAGGTCGAGGAAGGCAAAACCCAGTTCAATGGTGATGCCGCGCTCCTTTTCCTCTTTCAGGCGGTCCGTGTCGATACCGGTGAGGGCCCGGATAAGGCTTGTCTTGCCGTGGTCGACATGCCCTGCAGTCCCGAGGATGACCTCCCGCATGGGCTACCAGCCTCCGGCAAGAAAGGGGTTGGACATCTTTTCCCGGCCGATGGACGACTTTTCCCCGCCATAGCCATGTCCCGGCCAGACAACGGTGTCTTCCGGCAGCGAGAGGAGACGGCTCTTGATGGATTCCAGCAGTTCCCGGGTCGAGCCGCCGGGAAAATCGGTGCGGCCGACGCCGCCGGCGAACAGGGTGTCGCCGCTGAAGAGGTTGGGCTTTGCATAAAGACAGATGCCGCCCGGGGTATGGCCCGGGGTGTGGATCACCGTCAGGGACTCTTCCCCGAAGGCGAGGGTGTCGCCGGCCTTGACCCTTTTGTCAACAGGAGGGGAAGGGGTCAGCCCCAGCTGGGAAAAAAACTGCTCCACCTGTTGCTGCCCGAAGAAGTCGGCATCCGCCTCGTGCATGACGATCGCCGCCCCGGTCGCCTCCTTGAGCCGCCGGTTCCCGCAGACATGGTCCGGGTGGCCGTGGGTGTTGATGATATAGACAACCTCGAGCGCCTCTTCCCGGCACCTCTGCAGGATAGCCTCCTCGTCGCCCCCCGGGTCAATGATCACCGCCTTGCGGGTAGTTTCACAGGCCGCTATGTAACAGCAGACCACCATCATGCCGAGCGTCATCTGGATAATACGCATAGGGTTACCTCAGGGTGTTGGGTTGTGTGGGCCCGGCAGTTTGCCAAGAACGTTGTCGATCACCCGGTCAAAGGCTTTGGTGGCGGCAGAACCGGCCCCCGATGAAAGGTAGGGTGTGCCGCTGTCGCCGCCGGCCACCACCTTCGGGTCCATGGGGACGCTGCCGAGAAAGGCGAGATCAAAGGCGAGGGCCGTCTTTTTGCCGCCGCCGGTCCCGAAGATGTCCACCTCCCTGTCGCAGTGGGGGCAGATAAAGCCGCTCATGTTCTCGACAATGCCGAGTATTTTGATGTTAACGTGGCGGCAGAAGTTGATGGACTTGCGGACATCGGCCAGGGCAAGCTCCTGGGGTGTGGTGACAACCAGGGCCTGGACATCCTTGATGGTCTGGGCCACGGAAAGCGGTTCGTCGCCGGTGCCGGGCGGCGCGTCGATGACGAGGTAGTCGAGCCGGCCCCAGTCAATTTCCGCGATAAACTGCCGGATCGCCTGGATCTTCAGGGGGCCGCGCCAGATGATGGCCTCGTCGCGGTTGTCCATCATGTACTCCAGGGACATGATCTTCAGCCGGTCGTTGTAGCGCATCGCCGGCACCAGGGTGGTCTTGTCCTCCCGGCCCCGGTGCAGCTGTTCTGTCAGGTTGAGCATGCGGCAGATATCCGGGCCGTGCAGGTCAACGTCCATGAGGCCCACCTCGAACCCCCGATTGGCCAGACCCAGGGCCAGGTTGGTCGCCACGGTACTCTTGCCGACCCCGCCCTTGCCGCTCATGACGAGAATTTTGTGTTTTATCTTGCTGAGCGCCGTGGTGATGGCAATGTCCTGCACCGCCCTGGCGCTTTTCATGGTGGAACAGGTCCCCTTGCTCCCGCCGCCCTTGCTCGGACATGTTTTGCATGCGTCTGCCATGGTGATCCTCCCGGTTAATAAGCGCTTCTCTCCAGGGTTTAACTCTATACACTACTGTGGCCCGTTTGAAAAGCGAAGAAGAAAGAGTTTTCACGGGGAAAAAGGTGCGGCCCGGAAAGAAATTGCTTTGTGCTTGATTTCTCTTCCATAAGTTCAGTAAAGTGGAAATATGCACACACCAAGATGACCGGCGCAGCAGGGTTCTTTTTCCCCGCTTTTGCAAAAAAAATCCGGCGGTGCCGGATGCCGTTGAACAGGGAGCAGGTGACGATGATGGATGACTTTGACCGGAAGATACTGGAGGAGTTCAGGGAACTGGAGAGACAGATGGGCCGGATGCTGCGCACCAGTTCTCTCTCCCGCATGATACCCATGGGATCGAGCGGCGGCTGGCAGCCGGCGGTGGATATCTACGAGACCGCGGCAGAGATCATCGTCCTCATGGATACCGCCGGTATCGATGTCGGCTCCATCGCCATAACCGCGGAAAAAAACCGCATCACCGTCGAGGGCCGGCGCAGCCTGCCGAAGCACGGCAACGTCTGCTGCATCCACCAGCTTGAAATCGAACTGGGCTACTTCAAGCGGTCCATCAGCTTCCCGGTCGCTGTCAAATTTGACCAGCCCACATTCAAATGTCAGAACGGCATCCTGGAAATCAGGCTGCCAAAGGAACGGCAGAGCTGCTCTTTGCCCTGACGGTGCCGGAAGCGGCCCGTCATTGAGGCCGGTCTCCCGCACCGGCTGCCAGATTCGCACGAGGAACATGGGGTGAGAAAGCATGACTGATGAGAAGACCGCGACTGAGAAGCAGGCCGGTATCAATCCGGCCGAACTGCCAATACCGGAAGAACTGCCCGTCCTGCCGCTGAATGACTTTGTTTTTTTTCCGGGCATGGGGTTCCCCCTCCAGGTCTCCAGCGACAATTCCCGCCAGCTCATCGACGATGCCCTGCTGCACGACCGGCTGATCGCTGTGGTTTCCCACAAAAAGCTTGCGGAAAAGGAGGAAGCCGGCACCGATCTTTCAGAGCACCTGTTCGCCATCGGCGTCGTCTGTTACATCCACAAGCTCATCAAGTCCCCGGAAAACGTCT
>JAFDCC010000154.1 GCA_019312985.1 Deltaproteobacteria bacterium | reverse complement strand
TTGCCGAAGACGTAGGCCTCGTTCCTGCAGCCTCCCCGACAAGCCGCCTGGAGCTGGCAAGCGGAGCATGTGGGAATCGCCTGCGGCAGGGAGCGGAACTGCTCGATCTGGGTCGAGTTCCATATTTCGTCGATCGTACTTCCGCGGATGTCGCCGACGATGAAATCCTCTGCGTCCTGACAGATGCAGGTGGAAACCCGCCCGTCGCTCGTGATCTTGAGGTTGAACTGGCCTGCCCCGCATGGGTGGAGACGAAACGTCAAACGGTTCTTCCATTGAAGGGTTCACGGCTTCACGGAAGCCTGGCCCGCACATCATCCTGTCTCGCCACATGCACCCCATGCCCCATTTCCGCATCATGATAAAAAATATCACCATCACAGCAAAAAATATCAGCGGGGAGATCCACCAGAAAGCCGGCCAGTGCATCCCATGCCACCAGAAACCCGTAAATGTCTCCGGAGGCACCTGTTCTGCAGCAGATACATAAGATCCAGATGCCAAGTATAAGAGAACCAGATAGAAAGAAGGTACCGCCGATCTTATTATGCTCATATGAACCTCCTTCCTTCTGCTATTGAGAATGTTGACTAAAACGTTCGCAATGGTGATCGCACATGGGGACTACCTTGCTCGCTTCAAACGATATGTCAAATGGCCAATGAAATTTTGTCTTTGTATTCATTATACCCGCAACTTCCATGCCCTGAACCACCCGACAATCAGTACCATTTAACGAATCACGGACTGTTTTAATGGCAGAATCACATCCCAGAACTATAACGGCGTCATACGCTTTTGCCTGGTCTTGCAACTTTTTGCGCTGCCGTGATGTCCACAGACAAAGAAAGAACTGCTGAATAACGCCGGCCTCGAACTTTGTTGTCTTCACACCCTTTTCGAGCAATTGGGATTGTAATCTCTCAATGTGCCTTTCCAGTGGGGGTGATTTAAGCAGACTGTTAAAAAGCTGCAGAAATGGTTTTTCTTCGCCCATGGCAAGACTTGCTCCAGCACACATGTTGCAGGCAGCAATCAATGCAGAATCTGTATCCTCGACTTTTGAAACTACGTCCAACTCTTCAAGATGGATTGGCATTTTTTATCCCCCAAAAGTGAAAATAGAAAAAAACGAGACTAAAGGCGCCTGTGCGCATGCATTTACTAGTGTAAGGACTTAGGAATACTATAAATATATGCGGCATTTAATCAAGTGCCACAATGTGTTAGGAAAGAGGATTGAAATTACGTCAACATAGCTCCTTGTCACAATCTTTACTTTTTCTGGAAAGATTACCAGTTAACATATCCACTGCACATCATGACGGTTTGGGAATGGTTCACGACTGTAGATTGATAGCAGCTATTTACAATAGGTGATGCCCTTATGGAAATGAAAAGCCCCTGAGAAAAACTTTGTTATGCATAGTTTTTCTCTATTTAACACTCTCGGGAATATCAGCAGGAAAATATATATTTTTAGGAGTTAGTCATATTTTTGTGACAAAAACACTTCAAAGAACTGAAGTTTAATTTTCAATAATGATCGAAATCTTCTCTTGAATGCCGCTCCCGTCGAAGGCAGTAATAACAATCGTATTAGTCCCATTTGCAAGTGGCATATATGCATACCACTCATGCTTCCAGCTCGTTAAAGTCCCATACCTACTCGTAGCATAACGACCTGTAAAATTTGTTTCATTATACAAGTATACATCAACTCCTGGATATGAATCATCAAACCAATTTATTAAGCAACCTAGTCCGATGCATTGGTGTAAGACATAATCCGGTGAGATAAAAGCTGAGCCAGAAATATAAGCTTCAACATTATTGGGATCGTTTCTCAAAACAGAAAATGAATCGATTTCCACCCATCCAGTTAAGCCATAATCAGAGTCTCCGCCTCCTCCTCCGCCGCCACCTGAACCAATGATGGCTAAAACTCCAAACATCAAAACACATACAACACCAGCATATCTCGCTACAACTGTTCGTTTGTTTTTCATATACCCCCTTCTCATCGTGATCTCTCCAGTAAGAATGTTCGGGCCTGCTTAACCTAACTCCATGTTAGGGGGGTGATCAAAGGGCTTTAAAAATGCAATAAGGCGCATATAGAGTATTTATGAAAAACAAGTCAAGTGATTTTCCTTCCTGCATTTTTATTGGGCTGATTTAAAGCAAAATAGTCTTAAACAAACAACAATCATCGATACGAATACTTGGCACAACCACAACCTTGTCAGCTGTTCAAGAATCATTATGATAGTTGGAGGAGTCAATTTGCTTGCGACAATAGAAACTATTTTTGCTTGAAATGTAAGTTGCGATGTGTACTGGCAATCTTAAATCTACGCCCAACCTATTTCGTTGTGATTGATTGCAGATAACAGTTTTGATGGAAGAGCAGAAGATATCAGTGAGGTATAGCAGTGAAATTAAGGTCGAGATTGCTTTCATATGATCCTTCGAACGAATAGCTGGTTGGTATGAACTCATAGTCCTGATGAAATGGTGTTATTGTAAAATTCCTGTCTCGCCACAAGGTGTTATGCCATTCGCTGTACCAACCATCTTCATCTGTCATTACAATCCACGTGCCGTCACTGTCAACATTGGGTGGGTTGGGCCAGAAAAAAGTTACCTCTACCCCTTCAAGAGGTGTGCCATCTTGCAGTAATATCAGCCCCCCATAAGTCACAACCTCTCCCGGGCCACCACCTGCGGTACAGCCTGACAGTCCAATACATAAGGATATAATTATAGATAATGTACATAGAACCTCTTTCATCGGTGTAACCTCAGTGAAGAAGTTAATGCTAATTTAACGAGTGAGATAAAATTATACTCAATTTTGAAGAAAAAGAGCAAGTCCAGCGATATGTTAGGAAAGAGGATTGAAGTTACGTCAACATGGCTACTTGTCAAAAGAAGAACAGTTTCAGCACAAAATAAAACTTGACGAGTGCAGTCGGCATCGCAACTCTGCGACCAATGGATTTTATTTATGGTTGTTGCTTCCTAAAGGATAAGAGTCCGGGACGGCTCGAACTGAAAGAAAGATTGCCATGCCCGTATTGCGAACACGACAAAAAAGGAATTGCCGTTATTCGGCAACCCCTTTTGCGCAGAACCGGTGGGGCACAGTTATTTTGTGCTGCTTCGTTCCAGCTGACACGAACATGCTTGACATTCATGAATAGCATCAACGTGCGCGATGGCAAGTCCTGCAGCGACCTGAAAAGAAAAGAGGCCAATGATTAAAATATATAATAACTTCCCGACCAGTTTATCAAAAAATTGCTTTCCCTCCTTTTTCATTTTTTGTCACCTCCCGTTTCCTCCTTTCAAAAAATTCATCACATGATACCGCCCTCCTGATATAAAAGTTAGAGATTGAACCGAGACTTTACAATATGGCAAATTGTCGCGCTCTTCGATCCCTGGGCTCAGAGAGATTAACAGAAAGCAAGGGCTGCAATTATGTGAAGAACAACAGGATCGCCGGCAGGTGACTGCGATAAAAAAATTGGAAAAATACTGAAAACAAGGATTTGACAAAAGAAAACAAATAACTGAAAAAAAAACAAAAGAAGACGTTCTTCCTGCGCCATTACATGCGCATGAAAGCCGCCTGGTCCTTTCCTGCTAGTCGGGCTTCTTCCCGTTTTTGAGAGGGTAATGCTTTTTGACGAAGCCAATCTCATCGGCCCGTGTTTCCACCTCGTTGTCCAGCTTGGCCTCGAGCAGGTGGGTGAGGATCGTCTTGTAGATTGGGCCGCTCCGGTAGCCCATTTTCTTGAGGTCGGCCCCCTTGATGCCGGTTTTGTAATGGCGCAGGCTGGTAACAAAATTGGACACCGCCTTCTTGGCCGACTTTTTCCTCGCCATTGCGATGAGAAAGAGCAGACTTTCATGGCTGCGCTCCTTCAGCAGCCAGTAGACCTCGCTGTTGCGCAATCGCCGGTTGCGGCCAAGCTCCCGAAGGATCTTGCCGGTGGCCTCCTTTTCCCGCAGCAGTTCTTTGCGGTAGCGCTCCGCCAGCTCAAACTTCATACAGAAGACCTTCAGCTCACTGTAGCTCGAGTCGACGAGGAAGGTCATGAGGTAGACGAGCCACTGCTTAAACGGCTCGTCCAGGTAGAGGAGCCGGTACCAGGCAATGGCCTGCTGCGCCTCGGTGAGATTTTTTTCCATGCGCCGGTCGAATTTCAGCCCGGGAAGGATAAACTTCAGCAGGTCGAATTCCGCCATGCGCCGGACGGCGGGGATCGGGTTTTCCTCGGAAAAGATGAGTTTGAGCTCGGTAAAGCAGCGGTTTCCGAAAAAACGGTTGAACAGGTTCATCTGGACCGCGTTTTTCAGGAGTTTTTCAGTGTGCATGCCGATGGTGAACCCCATGCGCTGCTCAAAGCGGATTGCCCGGAAAATACGGGTGGGGTCCTCGACAAAGCTCAGGTTGTGCAGGATGCGGATGCGCCGCTCCTTTATGTCCGTCTGGCAGTTGAAAAAATCGACAAGGGTGCCGAACCTGTCCGGGTTCAGGTTGATGGCCATGGCATTGATGGTAAAGTCGCGGCGGTACAGGTCTAGCTTCAGGGAAGACAGCTCCACCGTCGGCATGGCGGCCGGATATTCGTAGTATTCCAGCCGTGCGGTCGCCACGTCGATATTGAAGCCGTCCGGCATGATGACCAGGGCGGTGTTGAATTGTTCGTGGGTCCGGACGGTGCCGCCGAAGAATTCGGCAAGTTTTTTGGCAAAGCTGATGCCGTCGCCCTCGACCACGATGTCCAGGTCAAGATTTTTGACGCGCAGCAGCAGGTCACGGACAAAGCCCCCGACGGCATAGGCTGTATAGTCGTTTTCCTGCGCCACCTCGCCTATGGTCCGCAGCAGGACAATGACCTCCTTGCTAAGGACATCAACAATGAGATTGTTGACGTTGCGGTGCCGCTCTACATAGGAACGGTCATCGGCAGCGATCAGGTTGCGTGGCTGGTGCGCCGGGTCATTGATCAGGAGGTTCAGCAGGTCCGTCCTCGTGATGACGCCCTGCAGCTCGCCGCTGTCCACCACGGGAATGAGGCGCTGGCGGTTTTCAATGATCAGCTCCTGGATATCGGCCAGGGAGGCGGAGCTTGGCAGGGTGACAACATCAGTTGTCATGTAGTCGCTGACCGGCAGATCCCCCAGGTTGTGGAAAATGGCCTTTTCCACCACCCGGCGGGAAATGATGCCGAGGAGCCTGGACTTGCCCTGGACTACCGGCAGCACCGTGATATTGTAGCGGGTCAGAACCAGGTTGGCGTTGCGTATGGTAATGTCGGGCGGCACGCTGATAACCGGCTGGGACATCAGTTCGCCGGCAAGGCTCTGGGGCCTGACATGCTTGTTCAGCAGCCGCACCAGCTTTTCCTCGGCCTCGACCATGGTCATGTCCTTCACCGTGGCCGAGGCGGCGGAGGCGTGGCCGCCGCCGCCGAAATCCCTCGCTATCTCGCCGACATTAACCTCCGGCACCCGGCTGCGGGCAATGAGGTAGATCCTGTCCTCCATGCCGGCAAGGGCGATGAGGACATTGAGGTTCTCCATGACCATGAAGCGCCGGACCAGCAGGGCAAACTCATCGACGTACTCGGACAGGGCCAGCCTTGCCACCGTGATCTCTATCCCCTGGATCGTATAGTTCTTGGCCGACCTGATAAGTTCGTTCAAAAGCGAGAGCTGGAATACGGTCAGCTCCCGGGAGATGGACTGGGAGACGGCGTGCAGGTCGGCACCCTGGTCCAGGAGCCAGGAGGCCGCCTCGAGGTCGGCCGGCGTCGTTGCCGCATAGTTGAATGAGCCGGTATCCTCATATATCCCCATGGCAAGAAGCGTTGCCTCTTCACCGGAAACCGGGATTTTTCTCTCGCGGAACAGCTCGACAAAGATGGTCGAAGCGGAGCCCACGTCCCTGATGACTTCCACCGCACCTTTGAGGTCGTCCGGCGCGTCCGGGTGGTGGTCGTAGATATGGAGCTCAAGGCCCGGGTTGTCGAGGCACTTGGCAAAATTGCCGAGCCGCCGCGCCTGGCGGGTATCCACCAGGATAAGTTTTGTGACCTTTTCCAGGGGGATCTGCTTCTGGCGCTTGAAATCCGCCTGGATGGATTCAGAGCGGGCAAGGAAGTCCCTGACGTTTTTCTCCTGTGACCCGGAAAAAGAGAGGACCGCTTCCGGGTAGAGCTTTTTGGCAGCCACCATGGAGGCGAGGCTGTCAAAGTCAGCGTTCATGTGGGTGGTTATGACTTCCATTTTTTCAGGGCTTCAAGGTTTCCAGGTTTGTCGGCATACGAAACTGCCGACGACTGACACAAGGTTTCTAGGAAAAATTGAAAAAATGACCTCGTATGCTGTCAAAAGGAAAATTCATGTCATCTCGCAGGCCGAAGGCCGGAGAGATCTTACAAGTTAGTCGCAGGCTGTGGACTTGAAGATTTCTCGTCGCAAGCTCCTCGAAATGACATATCTAATACTTATTGTTTAATTCTTAATTTTGGGATGCCTGTGATTTCGGGCCTTAATCAGTTAAGCAGCGACTGAATATTTCCCTTTATATGACAGATTTTTACTTCTCACCTCTCGCTTCTTATTTCCTCTCTCAGTCCTCAGTCCTCAAACCACATCCCTTCACTCCTTACTCCTCATTACCCCATCTTATTCCAATAGCCCAGCAATTGCCAACCGCCAATTACGCGGGCGCGGGGTGGTGCGGTCAGCCCCGGGGATGGAATTTCCGGTGGATGGATTTGAGACGGCTCTGCTCCACATGGGTGTAGATCTGGGTCGTCGCAATATCGGAATGTCCCAGCATGAGCTGCACCGAGCGCAGGTCGGCGCCATTTTCCAGGAGGTGGGTGGCAAAGGAGTGACGCAGGGTGTGCGGGCTGATCTTCTTCGTGATGCCGGCCTGCAAGGCGACATTACGCAGAATCTGCCAGTAGCGGGTCCTGGTCATGAATTTTCCCTGCCGCGTGATAAAGAGGGAGGGGCTGGTCCTGCCCCGCAGCAGCCGCAGCCGTACCGTGCTGAGATACTCCTCGAGAAGCGAAAGGGCCTGCTCCCCGATGGGGACAAGCCTCTCCTTGCTGCCCTTGCCGTATACCCGGAGGTTGCCGCTGTGGCGGTTGAATGCCACGAGGGAGAGGCGCACCAGTTCCGACACCCGGACGCCGGTGGCGTAGAGGAGGTGCAGCATGACATGGTTCCGGGCTGCAAGCGGGTCTTCCCGCGCAAGCCGGGCCGAAGCGGCGAGGAGAGCATCGACTTCGGCAACCGAAAGGGTTTCCGGCAGCGTTTTCCCCTGCCTGGGGTGGACCACCTGGGATGTCGGGTCGGAAACGATGACCTCCTCGGCCAGGAGAAAGCGGAAAAAACCGCGGAGGGTTGAAATTCGCCGCGAGATGGACCGGGAGGAAATCTGCTTTTTGCGGCACCAGGAAATATAGGACCGGATCGTGTTACGGTCGATGCTTTTCAAATCGCCGATGGCCCGGGCCTGGAGAAAATCGTCAAAGCTGTTGAGGTCGTAGCGGTAGGATCGGGAAAAGGTATTGGGCGCCAGGCGGCGGGCGGCGGAGAGGTACTTCAGGTAGAGATCCTGGTAGTGATGGATGGGGCCTGGCGCCGGGGAAGCAGTCTTGCGGCCGCGTTTTGCGGTGGACCGTTTCCCCCTTTGTTTCTCCGCCCTGTCAACCATTGACCCCTTTATTCATAAGCAATGGTGGCGAGCGCCGGACCGGCAGAACGTTTTACGCCTTGCGGTGCCTGAACTTGCGCATTTTACGTTTTGCCTCGGCCTGCTTGCGGCGCTTTTTCTCGCTTGGCTTCTCGTAGTACTCACGGCGTTTCAGTTCACGCTTGATGCCATCCATCTGCAGCTTTTTCTTCAGCTGCCGGATGGCGTACTCAATGTCACCCCTTACTTCAACCTCTATCATTTTTTCCCCGCACGCGTTAAATAAGTATTAATAAATATTAGAAAATAACAGAATCAAGCTGGAATTTCAAACAATTTCCAAAACGAAAGTCGGAGATAGTAAAGGGAAAAACAGTTTCTGTCAATGGCTTTTTGTTTCGGCAACCGGCCGGGCGCCAGAGGCGGCCCTGTTTCAAAACCCCTTGTTCTCCTGCGGCAGGGCCGGGCCGGTGAAGGGTTCAAGGCTTTTCTTGCGCTGTTGTAAAGATCTTGCCGGGGTTCAGGATATTGTCGGGGTCGAAGACCCTTTTTATCTTCCGCATCAACTCCAGGGATTCCTCCTCAATCTCCAGGGAAAGGTAGGGAGCCTTGGTAATGCCGATGCCATGCTCCCCGGACAGGGTTCCCGACAGCGCTATCACCTGTTCAAAGAGCAGTTTTTTCGCCTTGCCGGCCCGCTGCCATTCGGCCGCGTCTCCCCGATCCGCCATGATATTGACATGGATGTTGCCGTCCCCGGCATGGCCGAAGGTCAGGATGACAAGGTCCAGTTCCCGGGCGAGCTTTTCGGTAAAGGCCACCAGGGTCGGGATTGCCGTTTTCGGCACCACCACGTCCTCGGAAATCTTGTGGGGCCGCAGCCGGAAGGTGGCCGGCGAGATGGAGCGCCGCGCCTTCCAGAGCTCTGCGGCCTCGCTTTCACCCGCCGCCTGCCTCGTTGCAAGGATGCCCGGGTAGGTTTTCCTGTCGGCCAGCAATGCCAGGAGCCTGCTGCCCTGTTCCTCCGTCGACCCCCTGTCGCCGTCCACCTCGACGAGGAGCAGGGCCCTGGTGTTTTCCGGCAAACTGAGGGGCAGGTGCTCATTTACCACCTGCAGGGCCGTTTGGTCCATGTACTCGAGGGTCTTCGGCAGGATGCCGCTCTTGAGGATCTCGGCGACGAGCTCCGTTGCCTGCCGAAGGCTATCGGTCAGGACGAGGTAGGTGCGGGTGCTTGTCGGCAGGGCAAGCAGCCGGACAATGATCTTGGTGACGATCCCCAGTGTCCCCTCCGAGCCGATAAATAGACGGGTGAGGTCATAGCCGACCACCCCCTTGGCGGTCCTGACCCCGGTCCGGATCAGTTTCCCCGACGGCAGGACCACCTCGAGGCCGAGCACATAGTCACGGGTGACGCCGTACTTGACGGCGCTGGGCCCGCCGGAGCATTCGGCGACATTGCCGCCCATGGTGCAGAAAGCCTGGCTGGCCGGGTCCGGCGGGTAGAAAAGCCCCTGCCGCCGGACTGTTTCCTGGAAACGGCCGGTAATCACCCCCGGCTCGACCACCGCCACCTGATTTTCCGCGTCGATCTCCAGAATCCTGTCAAGGCGGCTCATGGCCATGACCAGGCCGCCCTCCACCGCCAGGGCCCCGCCGGTCATTCCGGTCCCGGCGCCCCGGGGGATGACCGGGAAGCGCTCCCGGCCGGCGATTTCCATGATGCGGCACACCTCAGACGCGGAGCCGGGAAAGACGACGGCGGACGGCATGTATTCCATCCCTGTCCCGTCGTAGGAATAGCACATGAGGTCCTCCCGGGCGGTGACAAGATGGCCGGCGCCGACAATCTCCTTCAGTTCTTTTATGGTCTTCCTGTTCATCGGCTCATTTTCTTTTACGCTTCAGCATTCTGTTATGCAGGAATATCGACTAAATGTCAACGCAATTGCCGGCTGAAAACTCTTTGCCGGCGGCGCCATTTGCCGATTGAAAACTCCGGCCGAAGCGGGTATTGTCCATGGGTCAACCTTTCACATCAGCAGGGACCTGTTATGAAGAAATTACGACTTGCTTTACTGGCCGGCGGAAAATCCGGGGAAAGGGCGGTTTCCCTCAAGGGGGCCGAAGAAGTTGCCGGGGCGCTTAACCCCGGCAGATATGACGTCGTGCGCTACGACCCGGCCACCGACCTTGCGAAACTGGCAGCGGAAGCCGGTTCCATCGACGTGGCCTTCATCCTCCTGCACGGGCCCCTCGGCGAGGACGGCTCCGTCCAGGGTTTTCTCGACCTCCTTGCAATCCCCTACCAGGGTTCCGGCATCCTTGGCAGCGCCATCGCCATGGACAAGAACCTCTCCAAGATCCTCTACCGCAACGCCGGCCTGAAGGTGCCCGAGTGGGACATGGCCGCCCAGGAGGACATGAAGGACCCGGGGCGGATCCTGGGACAGCTCGGCCTCCCCCTCGTCATCAAACCATCGGGCCAGGGTTCGAGCCTCGGCATGTCGATTGCCCGCTCCGAAGACGATATTGTTTCCGGGCTGGAGAAGGCC
>JAFDCC010000153.1 GCA_019312985.1 Deltaproteobacteria bacterium | reverse complement strand
TTGCCGAAGAGGGCATTACGGTTATCCGGGAAACCCCGACCCGGTTTAAAATCATCGAGGTGACGAAAAAACATAAGGATATCGCCCGCATAATCTCCGGAAGCGGCCTGCGCCTGCCCGTGAGCCACACCCGGGAGGCCATGGCTGCCGTCGGCAACCTTTCCTCCTTCATGACGGTCCATTCGGCCATTGCCGTTGACACCGGGACAATAACCACTCTGACCGGGCAGGAAGACGTGATAAAGGGGGTTGCTGCCAGCCGGCAGATATACATTCAGCTTACCCCCCTGGGAGAAGGTTTCAGGCTGGCGATGTTTGTCAAACCCTTCGGATCGGGAGGCCCCTACCTCAAGCCCGGCCATGGAGCTGAAAATGTGATGGCCGAGGTAGACGGCCAGAGGCTGCAGGCCAGGCGGAACCTGGCCATGGAGGAGGAAAAGGCGCGGGAGATCGAGGCGGCATGCCCGACCCTGGCCGGCCTCCAGGAAAAGGGGCGGGAATGGCTGCTGCAGGAAACCGACACCTGTCTTGATGTCCTGCTGGAATTGCAGGCGGTCATGGACAGGGTGATTGTTGAGTGGCCCGAAGGCAGGCGCATCGCCGTGCGTTCCATGGCCACCCAGGAAAACCTCAGCCTGCAGGTACGCAGAGCGAAGGGCAGGAACGCCCTTTCCTGGTTTTCCATGAGCGGCTCCCTGACCATCGATGAATCTCTCGTTATTGATATGAAAAAACTGGTGGAACTAGCCGTCGAGAATCCCGGCAGGTTTCTTCCCCTGGGCAACGGGGAATTCCTCGCCCTGACCGATGAGTTTCGCCGCCGCCTCGATGATTTTGTCGCCATCGCTGATGTAGCTGTTGAACAGGATGGAGTGGTGCGGGAATTGCGGGTTCATCCCCTTGCCGCCATGGCCCTGGAAAATATAGCGCACGGCCTGGGAAGCATGGAGGCTGACGCGGGCTGGTCTGAACAGCTGCGGCTGATTCACGAGGCCCAGGAGCTAACCCCCGTGGTCCCGTCAACGCTGCAGGCTGATCTGCGGGATTACCAGGTTGAGGGGTACAGGTGGCTTTCGCGCCTGGCGCACTGGGGCGGCGGCGCCTGCCTCGCCGATGACATGGGGCTCGGCAAGACATTGCAGGCCCTGGCAATCATCCTGGAAAAGTGCAGCAGCGGACCCGTGCTCGTGGTTGCGCCGACCTCGGTCTGCATGAACTGGCTGCAGGAGGCGGCCCGTTTTGCCCCGACCCTCAATATGCACCTTCTGGGCAACAAAAACAGGAAGAAGCTGGTCCGCGCCCTGAAGCCCTTTGATGTGCTGGTGACAAGCTATACCCTCCTGCAGCAGGAGGCAAAGATCCTGGCCGGTATTAACTGGGAGGTCATCGTCCTCGACGAGGCACAGGCGATAAAAAACATGGAAACCAAGCGGTCGCAGGCGGCAATGTCCCTTCATGGCAGGTTCCGCCTCCTGAC
Source organism: Deltaproteobacteria bacterium (assembly GCA_019312985.1). Classification (GTDB taxonomy): domain Bacteria; phylum Desulfobacterota; class Desulfobulbia; order Desulfobulbales; family BM004; genus BM004. The sequence goes on along the minus strand of JAFDCC010000153.1, from coordinate 3,052 downwards.
CACCGGGACACCCGTTGAAAATCACCTCGGCGAGTTGTGGAACCTTTTTAATTTCATCATTCCCGGCCTTCTCGGGTCCCTGGAAAGCTTCAACAGGCGCTTTGCCGTCCCCATCGAGCGCTACGGGGATAAGGGAGCGAGAAGAAAGCTGAAAAAGCTCATTCAGCCCTTCATCCTGCGGCGCACGAAGGCCGAGGTGCTGGAGGAGCTGCCCTCCCGCACGGAGATAACCCTGCAGGTGGAGATGAATGACGAGGAGCAGGCCTTTTACGAGGCGAACCGGCGCCAGGCCCTGGAAAATATCGGCGGCTGGGATAGCGGAACCGGGGCTGCGGGCCGAAGGAATGCATCACCCGTGACCGTTAGCGGCAGGAATAACGGCAGGGTGTACACGGTCAAGATCCTTGCCGAGATTATGAAGCTGCGGCGGGCCTGCTGCAATCCGAAGCTGGTCATGCCTGAATCCAATATTGCGAGCTCCAAGCTCCTGCTCTTCGGAAAGGTGGTGGATGAGCTCCTGGAAAACAGGCACAAGGCTCTGGTTTTCAGCCAGTTTGTCGGCCATTTGAAGATCATCCGCGCCTTTCTCGATGAAAAGAAGATAGAGTACCGCTATCTCGACGGCACAACACCGGTGAAACAGCGGGAAAGGGAGGTGCCGGCCTTTCAGGCGGGCCGCGGCGATTTGTTTCTTATCAGTCTCAAGGCGGGCGGCCTCGGCCTCAACCTGACTGCGGCCGACTACGTGATCCACATGGACCCCTGGTGGAACCCGGCGGTGGAGGACCAGGCGTCGGACCGGGCCCACCGGATAGGCCAGGTCCACCCGGTCACCATTTACCGTCTGATCACGAAAAATACCATAGAAGAAAAAATAGTGCGGCTGCACCGGGACAAGCGGGAGCTGGCAAACAGCCTCCTGGCCGAAACCGGAATAAGCAGCAGGATATCGGCGGAGGAGCTGCTGAGCCTGATACGGGAGCAGTGAGGCGAGAGGCGGCGGACCGGAAAAACCGGCCGCGCTGCAACAAACATCGAGGTTCCCGGAAAACTCCAGGCCCGGGGCGGCATATATCGAGCGGTCATCATGGCAACAATCTACCTGGTACGTCACGGCGTCACCCCTGCCAACAGGGAAAACCGTTTTGCCGGCAGAAGCGGCGAAGCCCTCCACCCGGAGGGAATTGAACAGATCCGCTTTCTGGGGGAGCGACTGCAGCAGAAAAATATTGCAGCCATCTACTGCGGCCCGGCAAAAAGGACAACGCAGACAGCGGCAATCCTGGCAGCCATCCTCAGCATCCCGGTCACAGACCTGGCCGGCCTCGACGAGATCAGCATCCCCCACTGGGAGGGCCTTACAAAGGATGAGATCAGGCAGCGCCACGGTTCCGAGTATCCCACCTGGCTTGCAGCGCCGCAGGCCTTTCGACTTCCCGGCTGCGAGACCCTGCAGGATGTCCAGGACCGGGCGGTCCGGGTTGTCAGCGGCCTGCTGGCCGGGGGCCGGGAACAGCACCTGCTGCTGGTGAGCCACCTTGTCGTGCTGCGCTGTATTGTCCTTTATTACAGGGGGGTGCCGCTCAGCGATTTCAGGTCGGTAGAGATAGGCAACGGCGCCATTCTGGAGCTCGTGCCGGATGGCACCGGCAGGGGGAGTGTCAGTTTTCTGTAGGGAATTACATCCTGGGCATGCGCCTGTGCTTGACAGGCAGAATTTTGAGCTGCTCCCGGTACTTGGCGACGGTGCGGCGGGCAACCTTGACGTTCTTCTGCTGCAGCGCCAGGGAAATAGCATTATCGGTCAGCGGTTTTTCCGGGTCCTCGTTTTTGATCATCTGCTTTATGCGCTGCCGAATGCTTTCGGCGGCAAGGGCATCCCCTTCAAGCTGCTGAATGGCGGTTGAAAAGAAGTACTTGAGCTCAAAGATGCCCTGCGGCGTGTGGACATACTTGTTGGTGGTGACACGGCTGACCGTCGATTCGTGCATTTCGATGTCGTCGGCTACATCCCTCAGCACAAGGGGTTTGAGGTGCCGGGGCCCTTTTTCAAAAAAATCCTTCTGGAACTTGAGCAGACTCTCGACAACCTTGTAGATGGTTCGCTGCCGCTGCTGCATGCTCTTGATCAGCCAGAGCGCATCCCGCATCTTTTCCTTGACATACCCCTTGGTCTCCGACGAGGCCTCCGAGTCCCCGGCAACAAGCTTCTCGTAGTCGGATGTCACCTTCAGGCGAGGCAGGCCCTCGTCGTTTAACACAATGAGGTACTCGTCATCCACCTTGTGAACAAACACATCCGGTATAATATAGTGAACGTCGCGTTCAGCATACTGCTCACCGGGAAAGGGGTTGAGGTTGGTGATGACGTTGATGGCGGCCATTATTTCCCTGATCGGCTTTTTGCAGGCCCTGGCAATGTCGCCGTAATTTTTCAGTTCCAGGCTGTGCAGGTGATTCTTGATGATGTCCGCCGGCAGTGAATGGTCAAGGCCGATCCGTTTGAGCTGCAGCAGCAGGGACTCCTGCACGTCTGTCGCCGCGACGCCGGCCGGGTCCATTTCCTGGATGATGGAGATTGCCTTCTGGCCTGTTGTGACATCGCAGCCGGTCTCCTCCATGATGTCCTCAAGGGTTGCCTCGAGAAAGCCGTTGGAGTTCAGGTTGCCGATGACAAAGAGGCAAATCTCCTCGAGTCCGTCTTCCAGTTCGGCGTGGGCCAGCTGCCATTGGAGATGGGACTGGAGGTTGGTTTCTTTCGTGAGAAAATCGAGCTGGGTTAGACGGTTGGCCTCCGGCGTTTCCCGGGAAAAGGAGAAGCCGGCATCATAGTAGTTGGCATAGTCGTCCTCCCAGTTTATCTCCTGCATTGAGGAGACGTTGTCCATGTTGACTTCGCCGGTTTTTTCCGGTTCGGCGATCTCCGGGGCGGCCTCCGTGGCAGAGAGCGATTCGGGGTTTATTTCATAATCGGTATCCCCCGGGTTGATCTCCTCAAGCAGCGGGTTCTGCTCAATTTCCTGGCGGATGGTATCGGCGAGCTCAAGCCGGG